>NZ_NEJY01000009.1:0-243755 GCF_002113255.1 Pseudomonas sp. B14(2017) | reverse complement strand
TTGGCAAAAAGTGACTCGCCGTAAGGGCGAAAAGGTGAGTCAGCGTCGCCATCGCAAACGGACTGTTCGCCATATCAAAACCGTCGCTTAAGCTTTTTGCTTTTTGCTTTTTGCTTTTTGCTTTTTGGATACGGGCATTCACATCGAGTAGGCATTCATTCGCGATGGTGGCGCAAAGTCACCTTTCCGCCCTTACGGCGGGTCCTTTTTTGTCGTGGCAAAAAGGAACCAAAAACCGTCGGCTCCCATCATCCGGCCCCTGCGCTGCGCTCCGGGGTCCCCTCGCTACGGGCTTGCTCCCGGGAGGACGCGCTGCAGGCCCCATCCATGGGGCCTCAGCGCTTGACGGGCATCCATGCCCGTCACCTCCCTCCGCAATCCCTTCGCTCGGCCTCCTGAAGTCGCAATCGGCGGCGCCTGAACTATCGCGCGCTTAAAAGCAAAAGCTGAAGCAAGAGCAAGAGCGCTCAGGCTTTGTATTTTGAAGAGTTGCTGTCAGGCCACCCGCGCCAACGGGAACAAGCGCTTGAAGTTGGCAGTGGTCTGTTCGGCCAACTGCTCATAACTGGCCCCGCGCAACGAAGCCACGTACTCCGCCACCTCACGCACGTACTGCGGCAAATTCGGCTTGCCCCGATGCGGGATCGGCGCCAGGTACGGCGAATCCGTCTCCACCAGCAAACGATCGACCGGCACCTGCCGCGCCACTTCACGCAGGGCATCGGCATTGCGGAAGGTAACGATGCCAGACAACGAAATGTAATACCCCAGGTCCAGCGCCGCCTTGGCCATGTCCCAGTCTTCGGTGAAGCAGTGCAGCACGCCGGCCTGCGGCAGGTTGGCCTCGCGCAGCAGCGCCAGGGTATCGGCACGCGCCGCACGGGTATGCACGATCACCGGCTTGCCGGTCTGCCGCGAGGCCTCCAGGTGCAGGCGGAACGAGGCTTGCTGCAACTCGGCTGCTTCCGGCTCGTAGTGGTAATCCAGCCCGGTTTCACCAATCGCCACCACATGTGGGTGAGCCAGTTCGCGCAGCAGCCATTCCAGCGCCGGAGTTTCGCCCGGCGCCAGGTCCAGCGGGTGCACTCCCACCGAGCAATCGACATCGGCGTAGCGCTCGCTCAGCGCCTTCACCGCACCAGCATTCTCGGCACTGACGCCAATACACAGGAAATGCCCGACCCCGCGCTCACGCGCCGCCTGCAGGGCAGCATCGAGGGAGCCCTGGTGGGCGCTCAGGTCTAGACGGTCGAGATGGCAATGGGAATCTACGAGCATGGGATAACGACACACATGAAAAAATGAAAATCAGCGGGCGCCCGGCAACTGCAGCCAGTGGGCCAGCAGCGATTCAAGCAGCAGGGCGCGGTTGAGGTTGGCCTTGCCCAGCACCTTCTGGCGCTGTTCCAGGATCCATGCCTGCACCTCCAGCACCTTGGCCTGGCGGCTCTTCTGCGCCAGGTACTGCACCACCTTGCGCATATCGGCCAAGCCTAGCCCCTCCTCGTCCTGGGTCAATTGGTAGCGCAGGATCAAGTGCGCCCAATCGCAGAACCAGTCGAACAGCAGCAACAGCGGTACACCGTTCCAGGCATCGGCCAGCTGGCTGGGCGATTGCTGCTGCTTGAGCAGCTTCTTCACCCCGTCGGTGACCAGCGCGCGCTGCTCGCGCACGCCTTGCGCCTGCAAGCTGACCGCCATCAGCGGCGAACCGGCAGCCAGGGTCAGCAACTCGTCGCGCTCGGCCTCGTCACTGTCAGGCAGCGCGCCGGCCAGCCAGGCCTGGCTCTGAGCCAGGCTGGGCTGCGGGCAGGCGACCTGCTGGCACCGGCTCTTGATGGTCGGCAACAGGCGGCTGGGCTGGTGGGTGACCAGCAGCAACACGGTATCGCCGGAGGGTTCTTCGAGGCTTTTGAGCAGGGCGTTGGAGGCGTTGACGTTCATCGCTTCCACCGGCTCGATCAGTACCACCTTGCGCCCACCCAACTGCGCGGTCTGCACCACGAAGGCCACCAACTCGCGCACCTGGTCGACCTTGATCGGCTTATCGGCTTCTTCGGGCTCGAGGACGAAGTTGTCCGGGTGGCTACCGGCCTTGAGCAGCAAGCAGGACTTGCACGCGCCACAGGCCTCCAGGCCCTGGGGCTGCTGGCACAGCAGGCGGGCCATCAGACGCTCGGCCAGGGCCCGCTTGCCGATACCCTGCGGCCCATGCAGCAGGTAGGCGTGAGCGTGCTGGCTGCGGCCAGCCAATTGTTGCCAGAGTGCCTGCTGCCAGGGATAGGCCTCAGCCACGGCAACGCTCCACGATGCCTGGTAGCAACGCATCGATGGAGCGCTGCACGGCCTCCAGAGGCTGGGCGGCATCAAGCAGTGTATAGCGCTGTGGTTCGCGGTTGGCGCGCTGCAGGTAGGCCTGGCGCACCGCTTCGAAGAACGCCTGGCCTTCCTGCTCGAAACGGTCCAGGCGGCCACGGGCGGCGGCGCGAGCCAGGCCCACTTCGACCGGCAGGTCGAAGACCAGGGTCAGGTCCGGGCGCAGGTCGCCCTGAACGAATTGCTCCAGGGTGGCGATCCGCTCGACCGACAAACCGCGCCCGCCGCCCTGGTAGGCGTAAGTGGCATCGGTAAACCTGTCACACAAGACAACCGCCCCGCGGGCCAGCGCCGGCCGGATCACCTGCGCCAGGTGCTGGGCACGCGCAGCGAACACCAGCAACAGTTCGGTGTCAGCCGCCATGCTTTCATCGCTGGGCGCCAGCAGCAGCTCGCGCACCTTTTCGGCCAGCGGCGTGCCGCCGGGCTCACGGGTCAGCACCACGTCCAGGCCCTGCTCGCGCAGGCGCGCAGCCAGGTAGTCGCGGTTGGTGCTCTTGCCCGCGCCTTCGGGGCCTTCCAAAGTAATAAACAAGCCGCTCACAGGCAGTCCTTAATGTTGTTCGTCAGGCATCGGCCGTTCGGCCGCTTGCGCGCCGCCGGCAGGGGCGTCCTGCACAGACGGCTGGTCGGGCGCTGGCTGCGCGGTAGACTCGTCGGCAGGCGCCTGGGGCTGTTCGGCCTCGTCGGTACTTGGTTGTGGTTGGGGTTGTGGTTGTGGTTGTGGCTCTGGCTGCGATTGCGGCGCGGGGCTGGAGCGGTAGTCCGCACGGCGCTTGAGCTGGAACTCGCGCACCGCCGAGTTGTGGTCGTCGAGGTCGTCGGAAAACACGTGGCTGCCATCGCCACGGGCGACGAAGTACAGGCTGGTGCCATCGGACGGGTTGAGCGCCGCGTGAATCGCTTCGCGACCGACCATGGCGATCGGGGTCGGCGGCAGGCCGGTGATGGTGTAGGTGTTGTAAGGCGTCGGCTCGCGCAGGTCGGCGCGGGTGATCTTGCCGTTGTAGCGCTCACCCATGCCGTAGATCACCGTAGGGTCGGTCTGCAGCATCATGCCCAGGCGCAGGCGCCGCACGAAAACGCCGGCGATCTGCCCGCGCTCCTGGGGAATGCCGGTCTCCTTCTCTACCAGCGAGGCCATGATCAGCGCCTGGTACGGGTCACGGTATGGCAGGTCGGTGGTGCGCTCGGCCCACTCCTTGGCCAGCACTTCGTCCAGGCGCATATAGGCCTGCTGCAGCAACTCGACGTCGCTCATGCCACGCACGAAGCGGTAGGTGTCCGGGAAGAAGCGCCCCTCGGGGAACACACCGGTATGGCCGAGCTTGTCCATCACTTCCGAATCGGACAGCCCATCCAGCGTGTGCTTGATCTTTTCATGCTTGGCCACGGCCGAGCGCACCTGGCGGAAGGTCCAGCCTTCGACCAGGGTCAGGTTGTACTGCACCACGTCGGCCCGACGCCAGGCATCGAACAGCTGCTCCACGGTCATGCCGGGGGTCAGGCGGTACTCGCCAGTGTGCAGCGGGGTGCCGGCCATGTTGAAGCGCCAGTACAGACGCAACCAGACGGCGTCGTCGAGCAACCCTTCGTTCTGCATGCGATAGAACATGCGATTGGGGGTGGTGCCATTGGGCACGTCGAGCAGGCGCTCCTGCGTCACGTGCAGGGGCTGCTCCAGGACCGAGTTGACCTTCCAGGCCGACCAGCCCACGGCAAGGCCGGCGAGGATCAAGCCCATTTCCAGCAGCAGCAGGAATTTACGTCTCACGAATTCAGGTTTCCAGTAACGTACGGGCAACGGCCTGCAGTTTACGGGTGAGCGGGCCCGGCGACCAGTTTAGCGCGGCAACGCCACGCACGGGCCAGACACCGTAGACGCTGTTGCAGACAAATACTTCATCTGCCTGCTCCAGCGCGTCGAACGGCAGGTCGCAGACCTGCACCGGGATGCCCAGCAGCGCTGCTTGTTCCAGCAACGCGGCCCGCATCACGCCAGCGACGCCACAGCGGCTGAGGTCGGCCGTGAACAGCACGCCATCGCGCACCAGGAACAGATTGCTGTACACCCCTTCGATCACCCTGCCCTGCCCATCACGCATCAGGCCTTCGGCATGTTCGCTGTCCTGCCATTCGGCACGGGCCAGCACCTGCTCCAGGCGGTTGAGGTGTTTGAGGCCGGCCAGCAGCGGTTGTTCCCCAAGCCGGGTCTGGCACGGGAACAGGCGCACGCCGTGCTCGGCATGTTCGACAGGATAGCTGGGCAACGGGCTGCCCTGCAGAATACGGCGCGGCACGGCACCGGCAACCGGTGCGTAACCGCGCTGGCTGTCACCACGAGTAAGGATGAGTTTGGCTACGCCATCACCGAGTTGGCTGGCATAGCGCAGGAGTTCGTCGCGCACCAGCGCCAGGTCGGCACTGATTGCCAGGCGCTGGCAGCCCAGCGCCAGGCGTGCGAGGTGGCCGTCCAGCAAGCTGGGCCGGCCGCCGCGCACGGCGATGGTCTCGAACAGTCCATCGCCGTAGGCCAGGCCGCGGTTCTGCAGGTTGACTGCAGCCGCCGGCTGGCCATCGATCCAGCTTTGCATCAATCGGCGAACCGGCGGAATACCAGCGAACCGTTGGTGCCGCCAAAGCCGAACGAGTTGGACAGCACCACATCGATCGGCATGCTACGCGCCTGGTGCGGTACGAAGTCGAGGTCGCAGCCTTCGTCCGGCTCGTCCAGGTTGATGGTGGGCGGAGCCATCTGGCTGTTGATCGCCAGCACGCTGAAGATCGCTTCCACGGCACCGGCGGCGCCCAGCAGGTGGCCGGTCATCGACTTGGTCGAGCTGACCGCCAGCTTGTAGGCATGCTCACCGAACACACGCTTGATCGCCGCCACTTCGGCCACGTCGCCAGCAGGGGTCGAGGTGCCATGGGCGTTGATGTAGCTGACCTCTTCCGGCTGGATGCCGGCATCACGCAGGGCGTTGGCCATGCAGCGGGCAGCGCCTTCACCGGTGTCGGGTGGCGAAGTCATGTGGTAGGCGTCACCGCTCATGCCGAAGCCGACAAGCTCGGCATAGATGGTCGCGCCGCGGGCCTTGGCGTGCTCCAGCTCTTCGAGCACCAGGGCACCGGCACCGTCGGACAGCACGAAGCCGTCACGGCCCTTGTCCCACGGGCGGCTGGCCCGGGTCGGCTCGTCGTTGCGAGTGGACAGTGCACGGGAGGCACCGAAGCCGCCCATGCCCAGGCCGCAGGCGGCCATTTCGGCGCCGCCGGCGATCATCACGTCGGCTTCACCGTAGGCGATGTTGCGCGCGGCCATGCCGATGCAGTGGGTACCAGTGGTGCACGCGGTGGCGATGGCGTAGTTCGGCCCTTGCAGCCCCAGGTGGATCGACAGGAAGCCGGAGATCATGTTGATGATCGAGCCAGGCACGAAGAACGGCGAAATGCGACGCGGCCCCGAATCGTGCAGGGTGCGGCTGGTTTCTTCGATGTTGGTCAGGCCGCCGATACCCGAGCCCATGGCCACGCCAATACGCTGGCGGTTGGCGTCGGTGACTTCCAGGCCGGCATTACGCACTGCCTGGAACCCGGCCGCCAGGCCGTACTGGATGAACAGGTCGAGCTTGCGGGCCTCTTTGGCCGACAGGTATTGCTCGACCTCGAAGCCTTTCACCGAGCCGCCAAAACGGGTGGAGTAGGCAGACAGGTCCGTGTGTTCGATCGGACCGATGCCACTGCGGCCAGCCAGAATGCCCTGCCAGGTGCTCGGTACATCAGTACCCAGTGGCGACAGCATACCCATACCGGTGACCACGACGCGTCTACGCGACACAGTACTCTCCTTTTCTAATGACAGAGTTTCTTGCCATTGCATTCAAGCAATGGAATGAAATGGCAACAAGCTCTTGGTACCCGGTGAACGAGCCCGATCTGCAAAACGCAGGGTGCTCGCAAAGAAAAAACCGCACGCCGGCAAAGGCAGTGCGGTTTTTCCCGACAAGAAGCGTCGACTACAGCGTCTTAGGCCTGGTGGGCTTTGACGTAGTCTACAGCAGCTTGAACGGTAGTGATCTTCTCGGCTTCTTCGTCAGGGATTTCGGTCTCGAATTCCTCTTCCAGAGCCATCACCAGCTCAACGGTGTCAAGCGAATCGGCACCCAGGTCATCGACGAAGGACTTCTCGAGAGTCACTTCCTCTTCCTTGACGCCCAGTTGCTCGGCGACGATTTTCTTGACGCGTTCTTCGATGTTGCTCATACCTAGGTTTACTCCTAATGGATATATGTCAGGCAGCTGGCCGGTGGCTAATTTTATAGAAAGACGTTCGCTTTTCAAGCTAAACGCACCTTCACACCAGTCACCACACCCGCTGCCTGGAATCTGGTTGCAGCTTTATAACGGATTTTAGGCTCGCAGTATGACTCTTTTTTTACGAAATCCGTCACATTGAGTTGCAGTGTTACATGTACATCCCGCCGTTGACCGGCACGGTGGCGCCGGTTACGTAGGCTGCGCCGTCGGATGCCAGGAACGAAACCACCTTGGCGATTTCGTCTGCCTGGCCCAGGCGGCCCAGCGGGATCTGGGTCTGCAGGGCTTCGCGCTGCGCTTCTGGCAGCTCGCGGGTCATGTCGGTGTCGATGAAGCCCGGGGTCACCGAGTTGACGGTGATGCCACGCGAGCCCACTTCACGCGCCAGGGCGCGGCTGAAGCCTTCCAGCCCGGCCTTGGCGGCCGCGTAGTTGGCCTGGCCGGCGTTGCCCATGGCACCGACGACCGAGCCGATGCTGATGATACGGCCCCAACGTGCCTTGGTCATGCCACGCAGCACGCCCTTGGACAGACGGTAGAGGCTGTTCAGGTTGGTATCGATCACGTCGAACCACTCGTCGTCCTTCATGCGCAGCATGAGGTTGTCACGGGTGATACCGGCGTTGTTGACCAGGATGGCCGGTGCGCCGAACTGCTCGCCGATGGCGGCCAGCACAGCTTCAACCGATTCGGCGCTGGTCACGTTCAGTTCCATGCCAGTACCGGTGATGCCGTGTTCTTTCAGGGTGGCAGCAATGCGCTCGGCGCCGGAGGCCGAAGTGGCGGTGCCGATCACGGTCGCGCCCTGGCGGCCCAGCTCGAGGGCGATGGCCTGGCCAATGCCACGGCTGGCGCCGGTGACCAGTGCAACTTTACCTTGCAGGCTCATGCAAGCTTCTCCAAATCAGGCCAGTGCCGCGCGAGTGGCGGCGACGGCGTCAGGGGTATTGAGGTTGTAGGTGGTCACGCCATCGGCGCAACGCTTGTTCAGGCCGGCCAGGACCTTGCCCGGGCCGCACTCGACCAGGTTGACCGCACCGTTAGCGGCCAGGGTCTGCACGCATTCGACCCAGCGCACTGGCTGGTACAGCTGCGCCAGCAGGTCGTGCTTGAGGGCATCGAGGTCAGCGGCAACGGCAGCGGTGACGTTCTGCACCACGGGGATTTGCGGGGCGTGCCACTCGATGGCGTTGACCGACTCGGCAAAGCGCTCGGCAGCCGGCTTCATCAGCGCGCAGTGCGACGGCACGCTGACCGCCAGCGGCAGGGCGCGTTTGGCACCCTTGGCCTTGCACAGCTCGATGGCGCGATCGACGGCGGCCTTGTTGCCGGCGATGACCACCTGGCCTGGCGAGTTGAAGTTGACCGCGCTGACCACCTGGTCTTCGGCCGCTTCGGCGCAGATTTCCACGACCACGGCGTCATCCAGGCCGAGAATGGCGGCCATGGCGCCATGACCGGCCGGCACGGCTTCCTGCATCAGCTGGCCACGGCGCTCGACCAGGCGCACGGCATCTTTCAGGCTCAGGCTGCCGGCGGCAACCAGGGCGCTGTATTCACCCAGGCTGTGACCGGAGACGAAGGCCGGCCTGGCACCGCCCTCTTCCAGCCACAGGCGCCACAGCGCGATGGACGCGGTGAGGATGGCCGGCTGGGTCTTGTCGGTCTGGTTGAGTTGTTCTTCCGGGCCTTCCTGGACCAGCTTCCACAGGTCGTAACCGAGTGCCTCGGACGCTTCCTTGAAGGTTTCGATGATCACTGGCTTCTCGGCGCCGAGCTCGGCGAGCATGCCCAGCGACTGGGAACCTTGACCGGGAAAGACGAATGCGAGAGATGCAGACATTGAACAAGCCCTTATGATCTTGTCGTCGGATAGGGTGCGCCGGGCTTTGGGCCAGGCGCGGAATCTGAAAGCTTGGATGGATACGCAGACCAAGCGGTCACATTTAAGCACTTCAGCGGCGATATGCCTAAGGTCTTTATTCCTTCAGCACCGGCCCTTTCGCGGGTAAACCCGCTCCCACAGGGTTACCACAGGCCTGAAGGTTGTGGGGCACCTGTGGGAGCGGGTTTACCCGCGAAGAGGCCGGCACAGGCTACAACAGCAAATCTTCCAGCCGCCCATGCAAGCGCTGCGGCAGGTTTTCCTGGATCTCGATCAACGCCCGCTGGATGGCACTCTGGAAGCCCTGCACCCCCGCCGAGCCATGGCTCTTGATGACGATGCCCTGCAACCCCAGGAAACTCGCGCCATTGTGCCGCGCCGGTGCCAGGTCGGCCTGCAGGCGCTTGAGCAGCGGCATGGCCACGGCCCCGGCTGCCCGCGACAACACGCCACCCTTGAACAACTGCTCGATGCGCGCGCCGATCATCGTCGCCAGCCCCTCGCTCGACTTGAGCAGGATATTGCCGACGAACCCGTCGCACACCACCACATCGGCCTCACCGCGATACAACCCGTCACCTTCGACGAAGCCTATGTAGTTGAGCCCGCGGGCGTTCTGCAACAGGCTGGCCGCCAGCTTGACCTGCTGGTTGCCCTTGATGTCCTCGGTACCGATGTTCAGCAGTGCCACGCGCGGCCGCTGCACACCCAGGGCCTGGGCGGCCACCGAGCCCATCACGGCGAACTGGTAGAGGTTCTCGGCGCTGCAGTCGACGTTGGCGCCAAGGTCGAGCAACTGGCAGTAACCGGTCTGGGTCGGGATCGCCGCCACCATGGCCGGCCGGTCGATACCCGGCAGTGTCTTGAGCACGAAACGCGAGAGCGCCATCAGCGCCCCGGTATTGCCGGCGCTGACGCAGGCCTGGGCCTTGCCGTCGCGCACCAGTTCGAGGGCGATGCGCATCGACGAGTCCGGCTTGCCGCGCAGCGCCTGGGATGGCCGCTCGTCCATGCCGACCACCTCGCTGGCGGCCACGATTTGCAGGCGCGCGCGATCCGCAGCCGCAAGGCCGCTGACAAGATCTTCAAGGAGGGAGGGTTGACCGACGAGGGTCAGGTGCAGCGAGGGGGTAGCCGAAAGGCAGGCAATGCTAGCCTGGACAATGCTGCGGGGACCGAAGTCCCCGCCCATTGCGTCGATCGCGATGATCTGAGCGGACAAGGATTACTCGTCAGCGCCCTTATCGACCACTTTGCGACCACGGTATACGCCTTCTGGCGATACGTGGTGACGCAGGTGTACTTCACCGGTGGTTTTCTCTACCGACAGCGCGTTTTCCGACAGGGCGTCGTGCGAACGGCGCATGTCACGGGCAGAGCGGGATTTTTTGTTCTGCTGAACAGCCATAATTGATTAACTCCTAAACGTTTGGGTCACGCTTTAACTGCGCCAAAACACTGAACGGGTTGGACCGCGATACCTCGTCCTTGCTCGATTCGGGCTCGTCTGCGCCCGCCGGCTGCTGGCATTCTTCCGGATGATGAGCAGGCACGATTGGCAAGGCGAGCAGAAGCTCCTCCTCGATCAATGCCTGCAGATCCAAAGGATCTTCGCCCAGTTCCAGCACGTCATAGCCTTTCGGCAACGACTGGGTATTCGCACCCTCCTTCACCACGGCGTATGTACATTCGCTGTGGATCGGCAGGGTGACCAGCTCAAGACAACGCTGGCAAACCATCTTGACCTCGACGTCCAGCTCGCTGTGGATAACCACCACGTGCTGTTCATCTCGTTCAAAATCGAACTTCGCCTGCACCGTACCGACATTGTCGGAAAGCGGGTCGCAGAGTCTTTCCAAATCAGCGAGTTGCAGCGAACCGTTAAGAGTTACGCCACGATCGGCTAATTTGCGCGGGTCAACGTGAGGTGGAATCGGGTCATTCAACATAGGCGCAGCATTCTAGGGATGCCCCCCGCCCCTGTCAAAGGAAATTCGGCGGCATCGTGCGTGATAGAATTTGTTCAACTGATTCAGGAGTCTACCATGCTTCCTCTGTTACTGGCTTCCAGCTCTGCCTACCGCCGCGAACTGCTTGCGCGCCTGCGCCTGCCCTTCACCTGGGCAAGCCCCGATATAGACGAGCGGCGCCTGGATGACGAACCGGCGGTGGAGCTGGTGCGCCGGCTGGCCAGGCAAAAAGCCGAGGCCCTGGCGGGCAGCCACCCGGGGCACCTGATCATCGGCTCGGACCAGGTTGCGGTGCTGGGCGAGCAGGTACTGGGCAAGCCGCACACCTTCGAGCGGGCCTGCGAGCAATTGCTGGAGTGCAGCGGGCAGCAGGTGAGCTTCCTGACCGGGCTGGCATTGCTGAACAGCGTTACCGGGCACTGCCAGGTGGACTGCGTACCGTTTACCGTGACCCTGCGCGAACTGGACCGGGAGCGAGTGGAACGCTATGTGGCGGCGGAACAGCCGCTGGACTGCGCCGGCAGTTTCAAGGCCGAGGGACTGGGAGTGAGTCTGTTCCAGAGCACGCACGGGTGCGATGCGACCAGCCTGATCGGGCTGCCACTGATTAGATTGGTGGATATGTTGACCAAGGAAGGGGTGGTGATTCCCTGAGATTTTGGGGCCGCGCTGCGGCCCTTCGCGGGCACGCCCGCTCCCACAGGCGTGTCGCTACCTGCGGGCTTTGCACGATCCCCGCGGGAGCGGGCATGCCCGCGAAGGGGCGCAAAGCGCCCCCGGCAACCCGGATCAGCGCAACTGCGGCCCCTGGAACCCCATCCACATCGCCAGGCGCTCAGCCACACTGGCCCCCACACGCTTGGAGAAGCGATCGAGCGCCGACTCCTGCACGGTGAAGTCCACAAGTTCCTTCTCGCCCACGATCTCGCGCGCCACATAGCTGGCACTGCCCAGCCCGTCCACCAGGCCCAACTCCTTGGCCTGCTCGCCCGACCAGACCAGGCCACTGAACAGCTCTGGATGCTCCTTGTCCTTCAGGCGTTCGCCCCGCCCCTGCTTGACCATGGCAATGAACTGCTGGTGCGTGGTATTCAGCACACCCTGCCAGAACTCGGTCTCTTCCGGCTTCTGCGGCGAGAACGGATCGAGGAAGGCCTTGTGCTCGCCTGCAGTGTAGGTACGCCGCTCCACACCCAGCTTCTCCATGGTGCCGACAAAGCCATAACCGGCCGCCGTCACACCAATCGACCCCACCAGGCTGGCCTTGTCGGCATAGATCTCGTCCGCCGCACTGGCGATGTAGTAGGCACCGGAAGCACCAAGGTCGGCGATGACCGCATACAGCTTGATGGCCGGGTATTCGGCCCGCAGACGGCGGATTTCGTCATACACGTAACCCGACTGCACCGGGCTGCCTCCCGGGCTGTTGATGCGCATCACCACAGCCTTGGTCTTGCCGTCCTTGAACGCCTCGCGCAGGCTCTTGACGATATTGTCGGCGCTGGCCGGCTCCTGGTCGGCAATAACCCCGCGTACCTCGACCAGCGCGGTATGACTGACGCTGCGTGACGCTGTCTTGTCCATGTCCATCAGCGGCGTGAACAAGGCCAGGATGCCGAACAGGTAGACGAAGGCCAGCAACTTGAAGAAGATCCCCCAGCGTCGCGCCCGGCGCTGCTCCTGAACACCTGCCAGCAGGGTCTTTTCCAACAGCTTCCAGCTCTTGCGCTCTTCGCGCTCCTCGGGCTCGGCCTCGGGGGCTTTCCATTCGTCTGCCATGCTTACCTACCTTGGAAATGGAATTGCGGAACCACCCAGCCACTCACGCAACTGGGAAAAATGATCGATGCACACCTGCGGACCAAACTCGGCCAGCGCCTGCAGCGACATGGCACCATAGCCCACGGCCACCGAATGCATGCCGGCATTGCTGGCCATCTGCAGGTCGAATGCCGAATCGCCAACCATCAGCGCACGCCCCGGTTCGACACCGCAATGACCGAGAATTTCCTCGAGCATCCGCGGGTGCGGCTTGCCGCGGGTCTCGTCGGCGGCGCGAGTGATGTCGAAGAACTGCTCCCAGCCATTGGCCTTGAGCACCCGGTCCAGCCCGCGACGCGCCTTGCCGGTGGCCACCGCCAGGCGGTAACCCTCGGCACGGAAGGCATCCAGCGACTCGACCACGCCCTCGAACAGCGGCGAGGGCTGCTGGTCCAGGGCCATGTAGATATCGGCATAGTGCTGACGGAAGCTTTCGACCTGAGCAGGCGCCAGGTGCGGGTACAGGGTGTGGATCGCCTCGCCCAGGGCCAGGCCGATAATGCCCTTGACCGCGTCCTCGCTGCTTTGCGCCTCACCGGCACGCTCGGCGGCGGCGTTCATGGCTTCGACGATACGCCCGATCGAGTCGGCCAGCGTGCCGTCCCAGTCGAAGATCAGTAGCTCATAGCCTTTTTTCATAGGTCAGGACGCACTCAGACGTTCAACGGTTTTCGCCCAGACTTCATCCACTGGCGCCTCGAGCTTCAGCTCGCCACCGTCCGGCAGCGGTACGGTCAGCGCATAAGCATGCAGGAACAGACGCTTGCCGCCCAAGTCACGAATTTCACGACTGAAGTCTTCGTCGCCGTACTTGCTGTCGCCAGCGATCATATGCCCGGCATGCAGGGTGTGCACACGGATCTGGTGGGTACGACCGGTGATCGGGCGCGCCTCGACAATGGTGGCGAACTCGCCGAAGCGACGCAGCACACGGAACAGGGTCAGCGCCTCCTTGCCCTCGTCGTTCACCTCGACCATGCGCTCGCCGGAGCGCAGGTTGCTCTTGAGCAACGGCGCGTTGACCTGCTTCTTCGAGGTCGGCCAGTGGCCGCGCACCAGCGCCATGTAGCGCTTGTCGACACCGTCGCCGCGCAGCGCGGCGTGCAGGTGGCGCAGCATGCTGCGTTTCTTGGCGATCATCAGCAGGCCGGAGGTGTCGCGGTCCAGGCGGTGCACCAGTTCCAGTTCCTTGGCGTCCGGGCGCAACTGGCGCAGCGCCTCGATCACACCGAAGCTCAGGCCGCTGCCGCCATGCACGGCGATGCCGGCCGGCTTGTTCATCACGATCAGCGCCTTGTCTTCGTAGACGATGGCCGCTTCCAGGCGCTGCAACAGGCCCTGGGCTACCGGCGCCGGCTCGTCACGTTCCGGCAGGCGGACGGGCGGTACCCGCACGATGTCGCCGGCCTGGATCTTGTACTCCGGCTTGACGCGACCCTTGTTGACCCGTACTTCACCCTTGCGCAGGATGCGGTACACCAAGGTCTTGGGCACGCCCTTGAGGGCCGTGATGAGGAAATTGTCGATGCGTTGGCCGGCAAGCTCCGGCGCGACTTCGATCAGCTGAACGCCGGAAGTCGGAGGGGTATTGGTCGTCATGGCGGGATCATAACAATTTTTTATGGAATTGAAGCACTTAATCATTGCTGCTATAGTCGCGAACGCCGCCAAAAGCGGCAGGCCAGCGGCACCAGGCTCCTAGCCGGTCCCTGACCAACGCAATTCTCCAGGACGCGAGGCCGTCCTACGGGGTTTTCGCCAGTTTACCGAATTGCCTGGAATCGCCACCAGCGCTGTGTAGAGAAGACCGAAAAAAAACGACAAGTGCGGTGTTTCACCTGCTTACCCGATTCTTTTCGCTGCACCTCTGCCCGCCCCGTCGCTTCCACGCAACGCCCGGCGAATGCTTCGGAAATACCTGCCTTGGACATGAATGGCGCCAGCGCAGAACCTGCGCTGGCGAAAAATGCAACCCGTTGCGGATTCAGCGCGCGGCAGCACCCGAATTATCAGGGATACGTGCAGGGTGGAGATGCACAGCCCTCGGACCGTGTAGCACCGCGTCCGGCCCACCAGCCCACTGAACGGCTGGCGAGCGGATAAGGTCCTGAACAGATGCCTCCGGGCGTCCACGGCTGACGGTTGATTCCTCCTCCTGACTGAGTGCACAAGGCCCGCTTGGTTGATTCGGATTCCAATTCGAAGCCACCGGGGCCTTGTTGGCACCGCAGCAAACAGGACGCGTCGTCGCGACAACGGCAGGCTGGGCAACCGGCTGGTGCCGAACGTCGCTCGACACGGGGGTGGCCCGGCCACCCTTTGCGCACCTTGGCACCGACCATGAGACGTCGTGTGTGCCGAACGCCGTTTCCGGCAGCCCGGAAACCGACGGTACAACATGAAAAGAATGCTGATTAACGCGACTCAACCCGAAGAGTTGCGTGTAGCCCTGGTGGACGGCCAACGTCTCTACGACCTGGACATCGAGTCCGGCGCGCGCGAGCAGAAAAAGGCCAACATCTACAAAGGCAAGATCACCCGCATCGAACCCAGCCTCGAAGCCGCCTTCGTCGACTTCGGTTCCGAACGTCACGGCTTCCTGCCGCTGAAAGAAATCTCCCGCGAATACTTCAAGAAAGCCCCCGAAGGGCGGGTCAACATCAAGGAAGTACTGAGCGAAGGCCAGGAAGTCATCGTCCAGGTCGAGAAGGAAGAGCGTGGCAACAAAGGCGCCGCCCTCACCACCTTCATCAGCCTGGCCGGCCGCTACCTGGTGCTGATGCCGAACAACCCGCGCGCCGGTGGCATCTCCCGCCGCATCGAAGGCGAAGAGCGCAACGAACTGCGTGAAGCCCTGAACGGCCTGACCGTGCCGGGCGACATGGGCCTGATCGTGCGCACTGCCGGCCTTGGCCGCAGCAGCGAAGAAATGCAGTGGGACCTCGACTACCTGCTGCAACTGTGGACCGCCATCAAGGAAGCGTCCCAGGACCGCGCCGCGCCATTCCTGATCTACCAGGAAAGCAACGTCATCATCCGCGCCATCCGCGACTACCTGCGCCAGGACATCGGCGAAGTGCTGATCGACAGCATCGATGCCCAGGAAGAAGCCCTGACCTTCATCCGCCAGGTGATGCCGCAGTACGCCAGCAAGGTGAAGCTGTACGAAGACAGCGTGCCGCTGTTCAACCGCTTCCAGATCGAAAGCCAGATCGAGACCGCCTTCCAGCGCGTGGTCGACCTGCCGTCCGGCGGTTCGATCGTGATCGACCCGACCGAAGCCCTGGTGTCCATCGACATCAACTCGGCGCGCGCCACCAAAGGCAGCGACATCGAAGAAACCGCCCTGCAGACCAACCTGGAAGCGGCCGAGGAAATCGCCCGCCAGCTGCGCCTGCGTGACATCGGCGGCCTGATCGTCATCGACTTCATCGACATGACCCCGGCGAAAAACCAGCGCGCCGTCGAAGAACGTGTTCGCGAGTGCCTGGAAGCCGACCGCGCCCGCGTTCAGGTCGGCCGCATCTCGCGCTTCGGCCTGCTGGAAATGTCCCGTCAGCGCCTGCGCCCTTCGCTGGGCGAAAGCAGCGGCATCGTCTGCCCACGCTGCTCCGGCACCGGCATCATCCGTGACGTCGAATCGCTGTCGCTGGCCATCCTGCGCCTGATCGAAGAAGAGGCCCTGAAGGACCGCACCGCCGAAGTTCGCGCCCAGGTGCCGATCCCGGTGGCTGCCTTCCTGCTCAACGAGAAACGCAACTCGATCACCAAGATCGAACTGCGTACCCGTGCGCGCATCATCATCCTGCCGAACGATCACCTGGAAACCCCGCACTTCGAAGTCCAGCGCCTGCGCGACGACAACCCGGAAGTGCTGAGCAACCAGTCCAGCTACGAGATCGCCGCCGCCGAAGCCGAAGAAGCGCCGCAGCCGACCGCCACTCGCACCCTGGTTCGCCAGGAAGCCGCGGTCAAGACCGCCCCGGCCCGCGCCAACGCGCCGGTACCGGCCACTGTGGAAGAGCCGCAGCCTGCCGCACCGGTCGCCCCAGCCCCGGTCGCCCCAGAGCCAAGCCTGTTCAAGGGCCTGGTGAAATCGCTGGTAAGCCTGTTCGCCGGCAAGGAAGAGCCTGCCGCAGCGCCGGTTGTCACTGCCGCCGAGAAGCCGGCAGCCGAGCGCAGCCCACGCAACGAAGAACGCCGCAACGGCCGCCAGCAGAGCCGCAACCGCAACGGCCGCCGCGACGAAGAGCGCAAGCCGCGTGAAGAGCGTGCCGAGCGTGCACCTCGTGAAGAACGTGCCCCGCGCGAAGAGCGTGCTCCACGTGAAGAACGCGCCCCACGCGAAGAGCGTGCACCGCGTGAAGAACGTGCTCCACGCGAAGAGCGTGCTCCACGCCAGCCGCGCGAAGACCGCCGCGGCAACCGTGGCGAAGAGCGCGTGCGCGAACTGCGTGAGCCACTGGACGCCACCCCTGCCGAGCGTGAGGAACGTCAGCCGCGCGAGGAACGTGTAGCCCGTGAAGAACGTGCCCCACGCGAAGAACGTGCCCCGCGTGAAGAGCGTGCACCTCGCGAGGAACGCGCCCCACGTGAGGAGCGTGCTCCACGTGAAGAACGCGCACCGCGTGAAGAACGCGCACCGCGTGAGGAGCGTGCTCCGCGTGAGGAGCGTGCTCCGCGTGAGGAGCGTGCTCCGCGTGAAGAACGTGCTCCGCGTGAAGAGCGCGCACCTCGTGAAGAACGTGCTCCACGCGAAGAACGTGCCCCTCGCCCACCACGCGAAGAGCGTCAGCCACGCGTAGCCGAAGAAGCCGCCGAGCAGGCTGCCGAGCTGGCCGAAGAGCAACTGCCGAACGAAGAGCTGCTGCAGGACGAACAGGAAGGCACCGATGGCGAGCGCCCGCGCCGCCGTTCCCGTGGCCAGCGTCGTCGCAGCAACCGTCGTGAGCGTCAGCGCAACGCCAACGGCGAGCTGATCGATGGCAGCGAGGAAGAAGGCAGCGAAGAGCAGCCACAACCGCACCAGGCCACCGAGCTGGGTGCCGAGCTGGCTGCCGGCCTGGCCGTGACTGCCGCTGTCGCCAGCAGCAACATCAGTGCCGACGCCGAAGCCCAGGCCAACCAGCAGGCCGAGCTTGCCACCACCGAAGTCGCCGCCGTAGCGGAAACCGACAACAGCGAAGTCGCCCAGCCGGTCGAGCAGGCCGAGAAGGTCGAAGCTGCTGCCGAGGCTGAAGAAGTGGCTGTGGCCCCGGTGGTCGACCAGCCGGTCAGCGAGCCTGTGGCCGTGGTCGAGGCAACTGCCGAGCCAGTGGTCGAAGTCGCTCCGCAGCCAGTGGTCGACGAAGCACCTGCTGCAGAACCGGTAGTGGTTGCCGAAGCACCGGTAGAAGCGCCTGCCGTCGAGGCCGGTGAAATCGAGCAGGCCCCGGCCGTGGTCGAAGCCGCTCCGGTTGTCGAAGCCCAGCCAGAAGTGGTGGCCGAGCCTGCCCCAGTGGCCGTCGAGCCTGCACCGGTCGAAGCCCCTGCGGCGGTGGAACCTGCCACTGTCATGCTGGCCAACGGCCGTGCGCCGAACGACCCGCGTGAAGTGCGTCGCCGCAAGCGTGAGGCCGAGGCTGCCGCCAAAGCCGCACAGGAAGCTGCTGCAGCCACCGAGGAGCCAGCCCTGGAAACCAGCGATGAGCAAAAGCCTCATCACGGTTGATAGCCAAGGCTGAATGAAAAAGCCCCGCCAGTGCGAACTGGCGGGGCTTTTTCATGGCTCGGAAAGCCTCCTTGATGCCCCGATACCTAGTAATTCTGCCAGTATGAGCCGTTCTCCGCCCGGTGATAGCGTTAAAGCGCACACTTCATCAAGCATTCACCGGAGACGTAAATGAAAAGTCAATCAGGCATCATGGCGTGCTTTTTCCGCTGCTGGCGCGACATCTCAGACGACCCGCTCAAAAACAAGGTATCCATGAGCGACTTACCGGAGGAAGTAGACATCGCATTACTCCGTACCAATGGCTCAGAGTCGGGTTTCTGGCCGGCACTCGAAGGAAAGATCATTCCCGCACTGCACAAGAAACAGATCAAGGTCGTCCGCTCACTGCCTATCAGTGAACTACTCAAACCTGATGCGACAGCAGAAGGTATCTTCGAAAAATTCTTCAGCTGGACCAAAGGCCTCGATGGCCTTTGTATTACTACCTTCAACCCCTTGCCAGAGCACGAACGCCAGCAGGCCGAAGCAATTTCAGCAAAGCTGAGAAACCTGCTTGGTAAAGACCGACTGTTCATCTACGACGCCAACGAGGAAGGCGATGTCGCCTTGATTCGCTCACAGGCGAAGAACATGGACTATCTGCTATTACATGCATACGGTCATCGTCCAGAGCGCACACAAGCAATATTCGACCGGGCGTTCGACGGATTTCTCCCTCCATCGAAATTTGTGCCTGGTTTCACGTTCTATGAGGAACACAGCGGCATGCCCAAGGGCGATGTGACGGAGCCGTTCGAAGGAAGTTTGGCCTACCAGAAGGCCAAGTGGCAACTAAACCAGGGAACCAAGGGAGGCATCTTTTCCTTTGCCGTTGACCGCGACGGCGTGAAGGAACGTGATGATAGGCTGCTACCAACCACCTTCGAGTGGACCAAGAAACTGAAAAGACTGCTCTAGGTAGCGCGCTGAGAATTGGCCGAAATGGCAACCATCCCCCCACAGGTACCGCGCGAACAACAAACCTGTGCGGTACCTGTGAGAGGGGCCTTAGCCGCGAAAGAACCCGCCCAGAGAATGATTCAGTAGAGATTAGGTTCCATCTCCAGTTCAACGCCGAACCGCTCGAGGATATCGGCCTGGATCCGCCGCGCCAGCGCATGCATCTGCGCCCCGCTCGCCTGGCCATGGTTGACCAACACCAACGACTGCAAACGATGCACCCCGGCATCCCCCTCGCGATGCCCCTTCCAGCCTGCCTGCTCGATCAGCCAGCCAGCCGCCAGCTTCATCTGGCCATCGGCCTGGGGATAAGCCACCACCCCTGGGTACTGCGCACGCATACCCTCGACCTGTTCCGCCGAGACAACCGGGTTCTTGAAGAAACTCCCGGCATTACCCAGCACGGCAGGGTCTGGCAGCTTCTCGCGGCGAATGCTGCAGATCGCCTCGCTGATCGCCTGCGCGGTCGGCTCGGTCACGCCCTGCTCTGCCAACCGCTGGCGCACCGGGCCGTAATCCAGGTGAGCCTGCAGCGTTCGGCTCAAGGCAAAGCGCACACGCAGGATCAACCAACGGCCGGGGTTGCGCTTGAACAGGCTGTCGCGATAACCGAAGGCACATTCCGCCAGGCCGAAGTCACGCAACTCCCCGGTCTCGCGATCCAGGGCGGTCAGACCGACGAACACATCCTTGATCTCCACGCCATAGGCACCGACGTTCTGCATCGGTGCGGCGCCCACGGTACCGGGGATCAGGCTGAGGTTCTCCAGCCCGCAATAGCCCTGCGCCAGTGCCCACTGCACGAACGGGTGCCACGGCTCCCCGGCTTCGGCCTCGACCACGATACGTTCGCCATCGTCGCTGAGCACGCGCCGGCCACGGCTGGCCATATGCAGCACCAGCGCATCGATATCGCGGGTCAGCAGCAGGTTGCTGCCACCGCCAATCACCAGCACCGGCACGCGGCCTCGCTGCGCCTGGGCCAGCGCCTGGCGCACCTCCTGGTCGTCATGTGCCTGGGTGAAATACCGCGCCTTCACGTCGATGCCAAAGGTGTTGTACGGCTTGAGCGATACCTGCTCCTGCCACTGCACTGTCATAGCCGCCCCTTGATTTCCAGGACCAGCGCCTGGCACGCCGCTTCAACCAGGTCGAGCACCTGCTCGAAGCCATCGGCGCCGCCGTAGTACGGGTCTGGCACTTCATCCAGTGCTGCGCCATAGCGGCGCAGGAACAGGTCGAGCTCCCCCACTGCCGTGTGCGGGCGCATCGCACGCAAATGGCCGAGGTTGCTCTCGTCCATGGCCAGGATCAGGTCATATTCGGCAAAGTGCGCCGCCTTGACCTGCTGGGCGCGTTGCTGCGAAAGGTCATAGCCACGCGCCAGCGCTGCCTTGCAGGTGCGGCTGTCAGGCGCCTTGCCGACGTGCCAGTCGCCGGTGCCGGCCGAGGCCACATGCACCCGGTCGGCAAGCCCGGCAGCCTGCAATTGATGGCGCAGCACGCCTTCGGCGGTGGGCGAGCGACAGATATTGCCGAGGCAGACGAACAGGACGCGCATCAGGCCTCCAGCAAGCGCCGTACGCGCTCCAGGTCTTCAGGGGTATCCACGCCCACGGCAGGCGCCTCGATGGCGTCTTCGACGTGGATGCGTACGCCATGCCACAGGGCACGCAGCTGCTCCAGCGCTTCGGTCTGCTCGAGCCAGCACGGGCCCCAGCTGACGAAGTCCTGCAGGAAGCCGACGCGGTAGGCGTACATGCCGATGTGGCGGCGATACGGCACGCCTTCCGGCAACAGGTTGCGGTCCTTGGCAAAAGTATCGCGGGCCCAGGGCAGCGGCGCACGGCTGAAGGTCAGGGCCAGGCCGTTCTTGTCGCTGATTACCTTGACCGCGTTGGGGTTGAACACGGTTTCCGGCTCATGGATCGGTTCGGCCAGGGTGGCGATGCCGGCTTCCGGATGCGCTGCCAGGTTGGCTGCCACCTGGTCGATGATCACCGGCGGGATCAGCGGCTCGTCGCCCTGCACGTTGACCACGATGGCATCGGCAGACAGGCCCAGGTGTACGGCCACTTCGGCCAGGCGGTCGGTGCCGGACTCATGGTCGGCACGGGTCAGCAGCACTTCGGCGCCGAAGGCCTGGCAGGCCTCTACGATGCTGGCGTCGTCGGTGGCGATGACCACGCGGCTGGCGCCGCTCTTGCGGGCCTGTTCCCACACATGCTGCACCATCGGCTTGCCGGCGATCGGCAGCAATGGCTTGCCCGGCAGGCGCGTGGAGCGCAGCCGGGCGGGGATCACCACGGTGAAATCCAGGCTCATTTGTCCAGACGCTCTTCATCAGTCAGGGTGCGCGCCTCGCTTTCCAGCATGACCGGGATGCCGTCGCGGATCGGGTAGGCCAGGCCAGCGCCCTTGCTGATCAGCTCGGTCTTGTCGGCACTGAGCTTGAGCGGGCCCTTGGTGATCGGGCAGGCCAGGATATCGAGCAGTTTGGTGTCCATTTGAGGCTTCCTTTAGGCCAGGTGGCCGGGAATTGAAAAAGGGCTCAGGGCTTGCGCAGCAAGCGTTGCAACTGGTTGTCGAACCAGGCGCTGAAAGCCTGCGTGGGCTGCGCCTCGACGGCCAGGTACCACCAGTCGTCAGCGGCGAAGGCCCGGCATTTCACCGCATCCTTTTCGGTCATGACCAGCGGCAGCGGCGGGCTGAAGGCCAGGCTCTGGGCGCTGAACTGCGCATGGTCGGCAAAGGGATGCGGCACCGGCTGCCAGTTTAGCCCCAGCAGGGTATTGAAGAAACGTTGCGGGTTGCCGATACCGGCCACCGCGTGCAGGCGTTGGCCTGCGGGGAAATGGTCGAGCGCGCGGCGCTCGCCGCTGCGCAGGTTGACCAGGGCGGACGGCTGCAGGCAGAAGCCGAAGCCATCGGCGCGGTCTGCGCTGGCACCGTTGAACAGCACCGCGTCAGCCTCGTGCAGGCGTTCGGCCGGCTCACGCAGCGGCCCCGCCGGCAGGCAGCGGGCATTGCCCAGGCCGCGGGCGGCATCGATCAGCACCAACTCCAGGTCGCGGGCCAGGCGGTAGTGCTGCATGCCGTCGTCACACAGGATCAGGTCGAGGGGTTCGCTGGCCAGCAGGGCCTGCACGGCGCGGGAGCGGTCGGGGTCGATCATCAGCGGCACGCCGGTGCGCTGCACGATCAGCAGCGGTTCATCGCCGGCCTGCTCGGCAGCCTGGTCGGCCTGCACGCGCCAGGGTAGCTGCGGCGGTTTGGCGCCATAGCCACGGCTGACCACGCCCACCTTCAGCCCCTGCTGGCGGCAGTGCTCGATCAGCCAGAGGATCATCGGCGTCTTGCCGGTACCGCCCACGGTGATGTTACCCACCACGATGACCGGCACCGGGGCCCGGTAGCTGGCACTTTCGCCACTGAGAAAACGCGCCCGCTTGCGCGTGACCACGCGGCGATACAGTGCCTCCAGCGGGCGCAGCAGCGCCAAGGCCGGGTGCCCGGCGTACCAGGCGGCGAGCAGGCGGTCGGCGAAGGCCATCAAGGCGTGCCCTGGGCCGCCTCGACGGTGGTCATGCGCAACTGGCTGAAACCGAGCTTGCCGGCGGCATCCATCGCGGTGACCACAGCCTGGTGCGGGGTCTTGCCGTCGGCGCTGATGGCCAGCGGCAGCTTGTTGTCGCCGCCCGACTCACGCTCGATCGCTTCGCTCAGGGTGGCCAGGTCGCTCTTGGGCAGCAGGTGGTTGTTCACCGAGTACACGCCTTCGGCGCTGATGGTGATTTCCACCAGCTTGCCCTGGTCGGGCGGCGCCTGCTCGGCGCTGGCGGCTTCGGGCAGCTCGACGCGCAGCTGGGTCTCGCGGGTGAAGGTGGTGGTGACCACGAAGAACAGCAGCAGGACGAACACCACGTCGATCAGCGACGCCAGGTTGATGTCGACGCTCTCCCGCTGGCGATTGCGCCGGAACTTCACGCCTTGCCTCCGGCCACTTCCACTTCACGGTCGCCCTGGATCACTTCCACCAGCTTGATCGCTTCCTGTTCCATGCCGACTACCAGCTCGTCGATGCGGCGCAGCAGGAAACGGTGGAAGAACACCGCCGGGATACCGACCATCAGGCCGGCCGCAGTGGTGACCAGGGCCTTGGAGATACCACCGGCCAGCACTGCGGCGTTGGCGGTCATCTGCGAGCCCATGAAGGCGCTGAAGATGTCGATCATGCCCAGCACGGTGCCCAGCAGGCCCAGCAGCGGGGCCATGGCGGCGATGGTGCCGAGGGTGCTGATGTAGCGTTCCAGTTCGTGGATGACGCGCGAGGCGGCCTCCTCGATGCATTCCTTCATGATTTCGCGGCCATGGCGCGAGTTGGCCAGGCCGGCGGCAAGGATCTCGCCCAGTGGCGAATCGGCGCGCAGGGCCTTGAGCTTGTCACTGGTCAGTTGCTTGTCCTTGATCCACATCCACACCTGGCCCAGCAGGTGCGGCGGGGTGACGCGGCTGGCGCGCAGGGTCCACAGGCGCTCGACGACGATAGCCATGGCAGCGATGGAGCTCAGAATGATCGGCAGCATCATCCAACCACCGGACTTGACCAATTCCCACACAGTAAACGCCCCTTCGGAAAAAGGCCGCCACTCTACCATAGGCGCGCCGGGGGCTCATCTGCCGGAGGTCAGGGAATTGCCCTACCCGGTTTCTACCTTGAGCTGTCGGGTGGCTGAACTGGCCCTTTCGCGGGTGAACCCGCTCCCACAGGTTCAGCGTCAACTCGAAGCCAGCGCAGTACCTGTGGGAGCGGGCGCGCCCGCGAAAAAGACGACGCGGTGGATGGCACCGGCTTTGCCGGTGTTCGCGGGCATGCCCGCTCCCACAGGTACCGCGTGATCTCAAGTGCGACGCCGTCCCTGTGTGGGTTTACCCGCGAAAAGACCAACTCAGCCACCGCCCGCATCCCTCCAGAAACGCCTCTGTCGGCGCACACTCTCGACCTCCCCCTGCCTCCCCAACACCAACCGCAACGCCCCCTGCTCCGCTGTGTCATGCATCACCACCCCATGCCGCCGATAACGTTCGACCACCTGCGCGTGCGGGTGCCCGAAGCTGTTGTTGCGCCCGCGCGAAATCAGTACCCCGCGCGGCGTCGTGGCGCGGATGAAGGCCTCGCTGGACGAACTGCGGCTGCCATGGTGCGGCGACTGCAGCCAGTCGATCCGCGGCGATTTTGTGGCCGCAAGCCAGGCCCGTTCGGCACCGGCTTCCATATCTCCCGCCAGCAACAACCGCTCACCCTGCGCCTCGACCAGCAACACACAGGAGCGGTCATTGCTGCTCTGTCCATCAGCCCAGCGCCACAGCGAAAAGCGCACGCCATCCCACGTCCACTGGTCGCCACTGACACAAGGCTGCAGTTGCATGTCATCCAGCACTTCGCCGCCGATCACCCGTTCGACCGGCAGGCCACGCATGATTGCGCCAGCACCACCGGCGTGGTCGGCATGGGCGTGGCTGACCATCATCAGGTCCAGGCTGCCCACCCCCAGCTTGCGCAAGGTCGGCAACACCACCCGCTCGCCCAGGTCGCTCTCCCCCCTGGCCGGCCCGGCGTCGTACAGCAGGTCGTGATGCCGGGTGCGCAACAGCACCGCCAGCCCCTGGCCGACGTCCAGCTGCCAGACCTCGACCTGGCCGAACGGCACCGTCTCCCGGGGTACCCACAGCGCCAGCAGCATCACGCCACCCAACCCGCGCAGCGGTACGCCACGAGGCATCAAAACCAGCAACGTACCCAGGCACACCAGCAACCAGGCCCACAACGGCAGAACTGCTGGCAGCCACGCCGACTGCTGTTGCGCCACCAACTCCAGCAGCCGGAAAAGCACATCGAGCAGACCACCCGCCAGCCACAACAGCACCTGCCCTACCCCGCCCAGCGGCAGCAGCAAGGTCCCCAGCAACGCCAACGGCAGTACCGCCAGGCTGACCCACGGCACCGCAACAAGGTTGGCCAGCGGCGCACTCAGGCTCACGGGCAAGCCCGTAGCCAGCAGCACCGGTAGCAAACCGATGGCAATCACCCATTGCGCCCGCGTCCAGGCCTGCCAGGGCCGCCAGCCGCCCAGGCGTGCACTGAAGCAATAGCCAAGCGTGGCCACGGCCGCGAACGACAGCCAGAACCCGGGCAGCAGCGCGGCCAACGGCTCCACCAGCAGCACGGCAACCAGCGCCAGCAGCAACGGCAAGGTCGCACCAAGGTGGCGAAAGCGCAGGCGCCAGAGCAACATCACGGCCAGCATCAGGCAGGCACGCTGCACCGGTACACCCCCACCAGCCAACCAACCGTAGGCCAGTGCCGCAGCCATGGCCAGGCCACACGCCCAGGGCAGCCAGGGCAGACGAGCGGGCCACAGCCCCCAACGCGCCAGCCCGGCAACCAGGCCATACAGCAAGCCGGCAACCAGGCCGATGTGCTGGCCAGAGATCACCAGCAGGTGCACCGTGCCGGTGGCCTGCAACGTTTGCCAGTCCTCCCGGGCCAGGCCCGCCCCGTCGCCAAGCACCAGCGCCACCAACGCTGCCTGCCGGCCATTGGCCTCGACTGCCAGCAGGCGCTGGCGCAGCGTGTCGCGCCAGCCGCCGGCAACCGGCACCAGCAACTGCCCGGCCTTGACCGTACCGGTCGCACCGACCCGCCGCGCCAGCAATTGCGCCTCACGGTCCGGCCCATGCGGGTTGAGCAGCCCGGCCGGGCGCTGCAAGGTCACCGCCAGCCGCCACTGCTCGCCCGCGCGCAGCGGCGGGCCGTCGAACCAGCTCAGTTGCAGGCGCTGCGGCAGTTCTGCCCGCCGCGAGCGGGCCGCGTCCAGCTCGAAGCGCACACCCTGCGCAGTCCGGGTCGGCAGGCCGACCACCTGGCCCTCAAGCCACAAGGTGCGGCCATCCAGCCCTGGGGCCAGGCGGTCATCCAGCGCCTGCTGCGCAGACCAGCAAGCCCAACACAGGCCCAACAGAAAACAGCCCAGCGGCCACAGACGGGTGAACAGGCCGAGGCCACCAACTACAGCCAGCAGCACCAGCCATCCGACCGATGGCAATGCGGGGAGAAAGCCCAGGCACAGCAGCCCGAGCGCGAGCGCAAACATCCCTGTGCGCATGAAGTAGAGCTCCAGAAGCGAAATCACCCTCTGAGGCATAGCCCAATTGCCGGCAGCGCTTGCTCAACAATTGTCACAAACTCTAAACGAGACTGAGCGGGAATCAGGGCATACTGCCCGGATCAACGCTCCGGGAGCCTACATGCCGCGCCGACTTTTCAAACGCTACATGCCGGACCCGACCAGTATTCGGGAACACAAGTCCTTACGCTTTTTCGGCAAGTTGCTGCATGACCCGAACCTCTGGCACCTGAACCGCCATTCGGTGGCGAGGGCCATGGGCGTTGGCCTGTTCGCGGCGCTGATTCCGATGCCGGCGCAGATGCTGCTGGCCGCCGCGCTGGCCATTCCGCTGCGCGGCAACCTGCCGATCGCGGTCAGCCTGGTATGGCTGACCAACCCGCTGACCATGCCACCGGTGTTCTTCGTCACCTACATGACCGGCGCCTGGCTGATGCAGGTACCGCCGCGCACCCTGCCCGACGAGCTGACTTTCCAGTGGATCACCGACCAGCTGTCGACGCTGTGGCAACCCTTCCTGCTCGGCTCGGTGGTGTGCGGTGTGGTGCTGGGCATCCTTGGCTACTTCACCACCATGCTCTACTGGCGCTGGTGGGTGGGCCGGCAGTGGCGTCTGCGCCAATGCCGGTGCAAGGCTTCAGGCACGCATGCCGCGGCCGCTGACCAGCAGGCGAACGCACACCAGGTAGAGCACCGCGGTGGCGACCAGCATGAAGGTAATCGCCGTGCCAATGCTGATATCCGACACCCCTAGGATGCCGTAGCGGAACGAGTTGACCATGTGCAGCACCGGGTTGGCCAACGACACGGTCTGCCAGAACGGCGGCAGCAAGTTGATCGAGTAGAACACCCCGCCCAGGTAGGTCAGCGGCGTAAGCACGAAGGTCGGGATGATCGAGATGTCGTCGAAGTTGCGCGCGAACACCGCGTTGACGAAGCCCAGCAGCGAGAAGATGGTGGCGGTCAGCAGCACCACGACCACAGTCACGCCCAGGTGGTGCACCTGCAAGTGGGTGAAGAACAGCGACAGGAAGGTCACGATCACGCCCACCGCCAGGCCACGCAGCACGCCACCCAGCACGTAACCGACGAGGATGGTGTGAGGCGATACCGGCGACACCATCAGCTCTTCGATGGAGCGCTGGAACTTGCTGCCGAAGAAGCTCGACACCACGTTGCCGTAGGAGTTGGTGATCACCGACATCATGATCAGCCCCGGCACGATGTACTCCATGTAGGTGAAGCCACCCATGTCGCCGATCTGCCGGCCGATCAGGTTACCGAAGATGACGAAGTACAGGACCATGGTGATCGCCGGCGGCAGCAGGGTCTGCGGCCAGATACGCAGGAAGCGCCGCACTTCGCGGTAGACGATGGTGTTCAGGGCGACCCAGTTGGTGCGCAGTTCCACACTCATACGGCCACCTTCGACAGGTTTTTTTCCACCAGGGACACGAACAGCTCCTCGAGTCGGTTGGTCTTGTTGCGCAGGCTCTGCACCTCGATGTTCTGCAGCGCCAGCTGGCCGAACAGCGCAGTGATGCCAATGTCCTTGTCCACCTGCACTTCCAGGGTGTGCGGGGTCAGCAGCCGGCACGGGTAGCCCTGCAGCACCGGTGCAGTGGCCAGGTCCTGCTTGATGTCGAGGACGAAGGTTTCGACATGCAGCTTGCCCAGCAACTGGCGCATGCTGGTGTTCTCGACGATGGTGCCGTGGTCGATGATGCCGATGTTACGGCACAGCTGCTCGGCCTCTTCCAGGTAGTGGGTGGTGAGGATGATGGTGATGCCCTTCTGGTTCAGCTCGGTGAGGAAGCTCCACATCGAACGGCGCAGTTCGATGTCCACACCGGCGGTGGGCTCGTCGAGAATCAGCAGGCGCGGCTCGTGGATCAGCGCGCGGGCAATCATCAGGCGGCGCTTCATGCCCCCCGACAGCGAACGCGACTGCACGTCACGCTTGTCCCACAGGCCGAGCTGGGTCAGGTACTGCTCGGCACGCTCCTTGGCCACCTTGGGCGGGATGCCGTAGTAACCGGCCTGGGTCACGACGATGTCGAAGGTTTTCTCGAACTGGTTGAAGTTGAACTCCTGCGGCACCACGCCCAGGCAACGCTTGAGCGCCGACGGCTCGCGGTCCAGGTCGTGGCCGAACACGTTGACCGTGCCGCTGGTCTTGTTGACCAGAGTGGAGAGGATGCCGATGGTGGTGGACTTGCCCGCGCCGTTGGGGCCGAGCAAGGCGAAGAAGTCGCCTTCGGCAACATCCAGATCGATGCCCTTGAGGGCCTGGAAGCCGTTGCCGTAGGTCTTGGTCAGCTGTCGGATGGACAGGGCGGAACTCATAGCGGGTCACTTACCGAGAAAAAGGTGCAGGACACGCCAGGTAAAGGCACTGGCGCAGTGAGTGCGGCCAATGGTGCTTGGCCTGGCCGCACAAGTACAGTCATGTGTATTGATAATGACTATCGAAGTAGCCGTGGTGTTCGATCAGGTCAGCGCAGTCATTACCGCTGCCTGGTACGCAGGGCGGGCCTTGAGGCGCTCGTACCAGGCCTCCAGGTGATGCATGGCCGGGCGCTCGATGGGCATTTCGAACCAGGCATAGATGAAGCTTCCCAATGGGATGTCGCCCATGCCGATCTGGTCACCGGAAAGGTACGGTTGTTTGGCCAGGGCTTCGTCGGCAATGGCCAGCAGCTGGGCGCATTGCTTGTGCGCAGCGTTGATCGCCACCCAGTCGCGCTGGTCTTCCGGGGTGCGCAACAGGCCCCAGAACAGTGGGCGGAACGGCGTGGCGAAGGACGAGGTGGTCCAGTCCATCCACTTGTCCGCCAGGGCGCGCTGACGCGGGTCGTCCAGGTACCAGCCCTGCTCCGCACCGTATTCGGCGCACAGGTAGCGGACGATGGTGTTGGACTCCCACAGGGTCAGGTCGCCGTCCTCCAGCATCGGCACCAGGCCGTTGGGGTTGCGCGCGCGGTAGTGCGGCTCGTTGACCACGCCGAAGGCGCCGCCGGCGTCGATCGACTCGAAATCCAGGCCCAGTTCGTGGGCGATCCACAGCGCCTTGCGCACATTGCTCGAATTCTTGCGGCCCCAGATCTTCAGCATGGCAACGTCCTTATGAATGCGGAGGTAGTGCAGTCTACTCCAGACTTTCGTCGCCTGTACCGGCCTCTTCGCGGGTAAACCCGCTCCCACAGGGTTCTGCGCCAGCCCTGAGAGGGATGCAGTACCTGTGGGAGCGGGTTCACCCGCGAAGAGGCCGGTACAGACAAGCAATGCCCTGAAACTCCCGCCGCCATACCCTGTCACTGTTCTGACCCGGCCGTTCGCAGCGTTGCGTCTAAGCTGTCTGGGACGGCTTACCCCCTGGTTCCAAGGAGGACCGATTATGTTGCTGTTGTGGTTGGTAGTGCTGGTGATCGGCGCGGCGTACCTCACGCACCGGCGCCTGGCGCCCTTGCAGATTCTCGGCATCATGGCGGCGTATGTGCTGCTGATGGGCATTTTCAGCAGCGCTCCCGGCTGGCTGCTGACCCTGATCTGGATAGTGCTGGCACTGAAAGTCGCCCTGGTGGCGCTGCCGGAATGGCGCCGCAAGGTATTCACCGGCCCCGTGTTCAAGTGGTTCCAGCGCACCCTGCCGCCGATGTCGCAAACCGAACGCGAGGCGATCGACGCCGGCACCGTATGGTGGGACGGCGAACTGTTCAGCGGCCGTCCAGATTGGCGCACCCTGCTCGCCTACCCGGCGCCGAAGCTGACCGACGAAGAACAGGCCTTCCTCGATGGCCCGACGGAACAGCTCTGCGCCATGGTCAGCGACTGGCAGATCGGCCAGGACATGGACCTGCCGCCCGAAGCCTGGGCACATATCAAGCAGCATGGCTTCTTCGCCCTGATCATCCCCAAGGAATACGGCGGCAAGGGCTTTTCAGCCTACGCCCACTCCCAGGTGGCGATGAAGCTGGCCACCCGCAGCGGCGACCTGGCTTCCACCGTGATGGTGCCCAACTCGCTCGGCCCGGCCGAACTGCTGTTGCATTACGGCACTGACGAACAACGCAACCACTACCTGCCACGCCTGGCGCGTGGCGATGAAATCCCCTGCTTCGCCCTCACCGGCCCGCTGGCCGGCTCCGACGCAGGCGCCATGCCTGACACCGGGGTGGTCTGCAAGGGGCAATGGAACGGCGAAGAGGTCATCGGCCTGCGCCTGAACTGGGAAAAGCGCTATATCACCCTCGGGCCCGTCGCCACCCTGCTGGGCCTGGCGTTCAAGGCCTACGACCCGGACCACCTGTTGGGCGAGCAGGAAGAACTGGGTATCAGCCTGGCGCTGATCCCTACCGACACGCCCGGCGTCGAAATCGGCAAACGCCACCTGCCACTGGGCGCCGCGTTCATGAACGGCCCCAACAGTGGCAAGGACGTATTCGTGCCGCTGGATTTCCTCATCGGTGGCCAGGCCATGCTCGGCAAGGGCTGGATGATGCTGATGAACTGCCTGTCGGTAGGCCGCTCCATCTCCCTGCCGGCCGTGGGCACTGGCGCTGCCAAATACACCAGTCTGGTCACCGGCCAGTACGCCAACATCCGCGAACAGTTCAATGTTCCGCTGGCTGCATTCGAAGGCATCCAGGAGTCGCTGGCACGCATCGGCGGCAATGCTTGGCTGATGGACAGCGCGCGGCTGCTGACCGCCAAGGCCGTGGACCTGGGCGAGAAGCCTTCGGTGCTGTCGGCGATCCTCAAGTACCACCTCACCGAGCGCGGCCGCGAATGCATCCAGCACGCCATGGACGTGCACGGCGGCAAGGCCATCATCATGGGACCGAACAACTACCTGGGCCGTAACTGGCAGGGTGCACCGATCTTCATCACCGTCGAGGGGGCGAACATTCTTTCGCGCAACCTGATGATCTTCGGCCAGGGCGCCATCCGCTGCCACCCGTTCGTGCTCAAGGAAATGGCCCTGGCCGGGCGCGAGGACCGCGATCAGGCATTGAGGGAATTCGACGACCTGTTGATGAAACACATCATGTTCGCCGCGAGCAACGCGGCCAGCACGCTAGTGTTGAACCTCGGCCTGGGCCGCCTGGAAAGCATACCGGGCGATGCCTTGAGCCAAAGCTATTTCCGCGCACTCAACCGCCAGGCCGCGGCCTTCGCCCTGCTCGCTGACCTGTCGATGATGCTGCTGGGCGGAGCGCTGAAACGCCGTGAAAGGCTGAGCGCAAGGCTGGGGGATGTGCTGAGTTACCTTTACCTGTCCAGCGCCGCGCTCAAGCGCTATCACGACCTGGGCTCACCGGAACACATGCAGCCCCTGCTGCGCTGGGCGATGGAAGAGAGCCTGGGCCAGGCAGAAAAGGCACTGGACCGGTTGCTCGACAACTTCCCCAACCGCTTTGTCGGCTGCGCACTGCGGGTACTGGTGTTTCCCTTCGGCCGCCGCCATACCGGGCCGAGCGATGAACTGGATGCCGAGGTGGCGGCATTGATCGGCCGCGGCAGGGGTGACCCGGCACTGGAAGAGCTGCTTGCTGGTTGCTTCAGGCCACAAGCCGACGGCGACCCGGTGGCGACGCTGCAACGGGCCTACGACTTGCTGGATGAAGCGGCGCCCCTGCACAAGGCGCTGCATCAGGCAATCAAGGAAGGCAAGGTGCGGCCGGCACCTGGGCAGTCGTTGATCGATGCAGCCGTTGATGCCGGTGTATTGCAGCCTGGCGAAGAGCAACGGCTGCATGCCGCGGAGCAAGCTCGTCGGGCAGTGATCGATGTGGATGCCTTCGACAAGGCGCAGTTGCTGCCAGAGCAAGGCAAGGTGCGCTGAACCAGGGGGCCGCTTTGCGGCCTCATCAGCAACGGACGTATACTCCGCGCCCGTTTCAACCACCCCGAGGACCGCCCCATGGCCACCCCCCAACTGGAATACCACCTGCAACTGCTGAGCCACCTGCGTACCATCCTGGTGGCCCTGGGTGAAGCCGAGCAGGTACCGGAGGAAAGCCACGCCCTGTTCCTCGAACGATTCGATGAACTGCTGACCTTGCTGCCGCAGGACCCGCTGGAAAGCCAGTACCTGGGCCAGGACCTGATCTGCCAGGTGATCCTGCGATATCCGCAAATCGCCCACCTGGTGCCGCGCGACCTGCTGTGGTTCTTCGCTGGCGATTGCCTGCACTACATGCCCGACGAAGAGCTGGAGCTTTACCAGCAACTGGAAGAGCGCCGCTACGAAGCAGAACAGAACGGTGAGCCATTCGATTGGCATCAGCAGAAGCAGCTGTTGAACACGCCGAAACAGGCACCGGGCCACTAATCCCGAGCAATAGCCGCACCTGAAGTGCGGCTATCTCTGTTTCCATATCCCGATAACGAAAAGTATTACAGCCCCGCATAACTCATATCCATAGCCTGTCGTGGTCACGAAAGCTCTCGGTTCACTGCCCTTTCGCTGACCTGTGGAGAGCCTCCGCAGCCAACACTTCAACTGTATGGATATACCAATGAAAAAGCTCACACTAGCTATTGCCCTGGCACTTTCAGCTGGCACGGCAATCGCTGCCCCCGAAGAAGGACAGATCGAGTTCACCGGTTTCATCAACCCGGGTGGTACTTGCCCGATCGACCTGGTCAACCCGGGCCTGGGCGATGTGCCATGGGTTTCGTTGGGCACCCCCAATGCCAACAAGTTTGAAAAAACAGGTGATACCAGCGAGGAAGTAGCATTTGCCCTGCGGGTTACCCCTGGCGCAGGCTGCGTGCTTCCGCCCAACCCTACAGCCACGGTCAAGTTCGAGCCTCTGCACGGGATCGTTGGCCCAGGCTCCGACCTCTACGGTATTCGCCAGGGTGGCAGCGCGGCCACCGGCGTTGGTATCGCCATCAAAGATGATACCGGCACCAAAATCACGCCAAATACCGACTCCAAACCTTACGACCTGTACCAGTCCTCGCCAACCGACATGCTGTTCTACGCGAACTACGAGTCGATTGTCGACGATGTCACACACGGCCTGGCCCAGACCTTTGTGAAATTCACCGTCGCCCTGCCTTGATCAAGTTGCCAGGTGCTTTCGCACCTGGTTCCTGTCGCCCGGATCTCACTCGGTCACTCCTCATGTCACTCTTCTCCCACACCTCGGTGCGCCTGGGCTGCCTGCTGGCGCTTGTCTGCACGCTTGGCAACGCCCATGCCGCCCTGACCATCAGCAGCACCCGTATCGTCTACAACAGCGACAAGCGCAGTGCGTCAGTGGTCATTGCCAACCCAGGCAAGCAACCCTATGCGGCCCAGGCCTGGGTCAACACCGCAGCCGATGACACCATTACCGCAGTACCCTTCGCCACTGCCCCGAACCTGTTCCGCCTGAACCCCGGCAAGGAACAGACCGTTCATATCAGCGGACTGCCCAACGACCTGCCACAGGACCGCGAATCGCTGTTCTTCTTCAACCTGCAGGAAATCCCCCAGGCGGTCGGCGATCAGGGCAACGCCCTGAACGTCGCCCTGCGCACACGCATCAAGCTGTTCTACCGACCAAGCCAGGTCAGCGGTGACCCCGTCCGCCGCCTGACCGACCTGCAAATCCACAGGACCATGCTTGACGGCGTTGCGCACCTGCGCATCCACAACCCCACCCCCTACCACTACACCTTCAACCGCCTGGAGGCGGTCAACGGCAAGCAGAACCGCCCGCTGGCCAACGCCGACATGCTTGCGCCCCTGAGCGAACAGCTGTTTGTCCTGCCCACGGCCGCCAAGCAGGTACTGGTCAGCATCATCAACGACTACGGCGGCACCAGCGAGCCCTTGATCCTGCCTGTTCACGACGCGCCCTGACACCGATCGGCACGCTCCAGGAGCACCCGTATGCCCAATTTCCCCCTTTGCCGCGGCCGTCAACGCTTACGCCGCGCTTGCCTGCTGCTGGCCGCCTTACCCGCTGCAGTGGCCTTCGCCGAGCCAGAAACACCCGGCGAAATCGACTTCCAGGCCGGCTTCATGTTCCAGCACCCAGACCAACCGGCCAACAGCGCGCAACTGGCCCTGCGCCTGCTGGCGAGCACGGTCGACCTTGCACCCGGTACCTACCGGGTCGAGCTGTCGGTCAATCTCGAATACGTGGGCCAGCGCGAAATCGCGTTCGAACTCGACAGCAGCGGCGACCGCTTGCAGCCCTGCCTCTCGCCTGCCTTGCTCGGTGAACTGGGCCTGCGCCTGGATGCCCTGCCAGACCCGGCACTGCTCGAACAACCCTGCCTCGACTTGCCAGCCGTGGTCCCTGGTGCCCGCGTGGACTTTGACGGCAGCCGGCTGCGGCTGGCGGTGTCGATCCCGCAGATTGCCCTGCGCCGTGACATCCGCGGGCAAGTCGACCCCGCGCTGTGGGACAGCGGTATCACCGCCGCTTTCGTCAACTACCAGGCCTCGACCTTGCAGGGCCAGAGCCGAGGGCAGGGGCGCTTCGACAGCCACGACCTGTACCTGCACAGTGGCGTGAACCTGGGCGACTGGCGCTTGCGCAGCAGCCAGACGTGGCGCCAGGACAGCCAGGGCCACAGCGAATGGACCCGGGCCTATACCTATGCACAAACCGACCTGCCCGGCACCTGGGGTAACCTGACCATCGGCGAAACCTTCACCGACAGCGATGTCTTTCGCGGCATACCGGTCACAGGCGTGCGCCTGGCTTCGGACTTCGACATGCTGCCCGACACCCATCGCAGCTACGCCCCGACCATTCGCGGCGTGGCCCAGACACGGTCCAGACTGGAGATCTGGCAAAACGGCTACCCGCTCTATTCCACCTACGTCAGCCCGGGTCCCTATGCCATCGATGATCTGGCAGTCGGCGGCACCGGCGAACTGGAAGTGGTACTGACCGAGGCCGATGGGCAGGTCCGCCGCTTCATCCAACCCTATGCCAATATCGGCAACCTGCTGCGCCCGGGCGTGGCGCGCTACAGCACCACTGCCGGGCGCTACAACCCCACTGGCGATCTGCTGACGCCGCCGTTGTGGCAAGGCACCGCAGCGCTCGGCACGGCCTGGAATACCACCCTGTATGGTGGCCTGATGGCCAGCGAAGGCTACCAGGCAGAAGCACTGGGTATCGCACGCGACCTGGGCAGCCTCGGCGCGGTGTCATTCGATGTGACCCACTCGACCAGTGAGTTCGCCGGCCTGCAAGGCAGCGACCTCGACGGCCTGAGCTATTCGTTCAAGTACAGCAAGACCTTCACTGCCGGCACCAACCTGCGCTTCGCCGGCTATCGCTATTCCACCGAAGGTTACCGCGACTTCGACCAGTGGGTACGCCAGCGCAGCCACGACCAGCAGTTTCGCGGCGGCCAACGCCGACGCCTGGAAGCCTCGCTGTACCAGACGTTTGGCGAGCGTAGCTCGGTGAGCCTGAACCTGACGCAACAGGACTACTGGCAACGTCAGGATGTCGAGCGCCAGTTCCAGGTTAACCTCAGCACATCGCACGGCGGTATCAGCTACCACCTGTATGCCTCGCAGTCACTGCAGGACAACGGCTACGGCAAGGACCGCCAGATCGGCCTGAGCCTGTCTTTTCCGCTGGCATTCGGCCGCCGCAGCAACATGAGCATGAACACCCAGCAAACGCGCAATGGCTCCCGGCAGCAGGCCAATCTGACCGGCAGCTACGACGAGCAGTTGAGCTACCACCTCAGCGCCAGCCGCAATGAACGCCAACAGCACGACTTCACGGTCGGCGCCGGCTACCAGACGGCACACGCCACCCTGGGTGCCGGGCTGAGCAAAGGCGAGGACTACCACAGCCTGTCACTGAGTGCCAACGGCGCCTTGCTGGTGCATGCGGACGGCATCGAGACAGGCCCATACCTGGGTGAAACCATCGCCCTGGTGCAAGTACCCGACATCGCCGACGTGGGTTTGCAGAACGCCGCAGCAGTGCGCACCAACGACAAGGGTTATGCGCTGCTCCCCTACCTGCGCCCCTACAAAAGCAACTCGCTGGTGCTGAACACCGACCGCCTGGGGCCAGATGTGGAGATTGACAACGGTACGGCCCAGGTAGTCCCCCGCCGTGGCGCTGTGGTGAAAGCCACGTTCCAGGCCCGTCGGGTAAACCGCATGGTGCTGACTACCGTGCTGCCCAACGGCCAGCCCCTGCCGCTCGGCGCCCAGCTGATGGACAGCGCTGGCGAAATGCTCGCCACGGTTGGCCAGGCCGGCCAGGCCATTCTGATCACCGGTCTTGAAGCCCAGCAGGTTACCGCTCACTGGGGCGAGGACGCTGCCACCCGCTGTAGCCTGCAACTGGACCCTGCCGCAGTGCCTGTCACCCAGGGTTACCGCATGCAAACCCTGACGTGCCTTTGACCCTCCCATCTCGCAATGCGCTACGTGGCGAATACGTTCGCTGCGTGGCACCAGGATCGCACACATGAAACTTCTTCGTCATGCCGCGTGCATTGGCCTGCTGGCTTCGCTCACCTTGCACGCTGCCCCCGCGCTGGCCCTAGCGGACCCGAACAATTATTGCATCTGGCGCGGGACAGGTAGCCCACCCATGGTGTTCACGCGCAACCTGAACACCGTTCACATTGCCAGAGATGCACCAAAGGGCAGCGTTATCGGTGAGGTCAAAGGCGGCTTCACGATTGTCGACGGGAGCTCCAGTCTGGACCTGCGCTGCGTCAGCCTCGACGGAAAGCCTGCAACCCCCATGCGCTACAGGTTCGTAGCTGAAAGCGTTCTCCTCGACCCCTTGCCACCGTTCGAGGATGGCCACGTGCTCAAAACCAACGTCGAAGGCATCGGTGCCAGGGTGGAGCTTTCAGTCCCATTCAACGGCACTGCAAAAAACTACTTCGACCCGGATCAGGGCCACACCGTGGTTCCCTTCAGCTCCAGCCTGAACCGGCCGAACGGCTTGGGGGTCGAGGTGGGCGGCGTGCTGTACAACGATATAACCCTGATAAAGACCGGCGACATCGCGCCAGGCGTGCACGCTGTCGATTCCTTGTTATTCCGCAGCTTTCAGGATTTCGATGGCATTGGCGAAGTGTTCCAGTACCGGGTTGCCGCCACCGTCGTTCAGGCACAGTGCCAGATCGTCGGCGACCCGGTAAAACCCAATCCGGTAGACTTGGGGTCATGGGAGCGCAGCGACTTCACCGGCCCGCCATTCACCACCCCTACCGCAGCCTTCGAGATTGCCCTGACCAGTTGTCAGACCGACCCGGCAGGCCTCACCCAGGTGTCCATCGAACTGGACCCGACCAATGGTTCACGCCCACTCGACCCCGACAACGGTGTAATGAGCCTGAGCAACGATGACACCGGCACCGCCGGTATCGCCATACAAGTGGTCAAAGATGGTAGCCCGATGCCTCTGAAGCGCGAGGTCAAGCTGCTGCCGATCAGCGCTGGCAACATGGCCCTGAGGTTTGGCGCCCATTTCATTCAAACCGGCGCACACGTCAAGGCCGGTAAAGCCGAAGGTGCGGTGAAGTTCACCTTGCGTTACCGATGAAATGCTCCCGGCACCTGTTGCAGGTGCCGGGAAAGCCCCGGGCATCAATCGCTGAGGGTACCGCTCAAAATGTCCTTGGCATCGTATATATAGTGCTGAACTTCATCGTCACGCTGCGCCTTGATCAGCTGGTTGAGTGCGTTGTAGGTCATCTTGAGACCCTGGCCATCATCGGTCATGTTGCCATAATCGTCATACTCCAGTTCGAATGCCTGAGGTGGAGCATCTGCAGGATCATGCGTATAACCTGTAAGTTGCGCCGGATCGTCAGCATTCTCGAATTGATACTTGGTCCTGTGCAGCTTCTTGTCGGTATCCCTCGTCGTCAGTGTTGTGATGTTGTTGACTGCGTCGAACCCGAATATCTGGTTGTAAATCTTGAATGGTGAACATGTCGCTGGAAAAGACTATATGGTGGATACCGGTGATGCATCTCCCATCGAAGTGGAAATTCCTTGGTCCGACATCGAAAAAGCAGGCAATGCCGCCGCCCTGCCCGTGCATTACGCAATCAGTGACAAGGACGGCCGTAACGCCCAAAACGCGCCTGCAACCGAGGTTAAAGTCGAGGCGGTAATCGTTGTTGCACCCAAGCCTGAGTTCTTGGGCTTGAACCAAGATAATGGCCGCTTGGTCTGCAAGTCGCTGAAAGACCCAGACAATCCGACAGCTCCTTCCGCCTTCCGCCTGCAAGTGCCAGACTTGAGCAAGTTCAATCTATCGGCAGGTGCAGAGATAACACTGATTTGGCGACTTTATTGGGGGAGACTGGTGATACCCCGCTCCCCCGGAACATGTGAAAGAAGAAATAGTAAAAATTGATGCTGACCACCCTGTTACCGGCTTTGTATGGCGCATCGAGCCTTACGAAAAACATATTCTACCGATCTACGAGGACGTAGATGGCCGACGCAGGGGCCGTGGAAGGGGGTTCTATTCATTCACTTACCAATCCACGAAAGTCAGCTCTGCACCGTTTGATACCGTGGTGAATATTGGTGGGGCTGGTGGAACATGTGAAATTTGAGGCGGCTTGAAATATCGGGTGCATAAAGTCTTGCACCCGATTTTCTCTACTCAGCCAAATCATTGATCAGACTTTTCCTACATAAAACACCGGGAATTCCGACTAAGGTGCCTGCAGATTCCATCTGCATCACTTAAGTTCGAGGAAGAGACCATGATGAACGCCTGCATCCATCCTGGGCGATATACGGCTATAGCCGTGGCCATAGCCTCTGCCAGCGCCATGTTGCTGTTCAGCAACACCGCCGAGGCCGCTATTCCCATTACCAAAGATACGGTGATCGATAGCGCTGCACCCCTCGACAGCTATCACGTGCATGGCGCCAAACTTACCGCCAACGGCGCTGTCACCAATGAGATCGACGGCGAAAAGGGCTCGACCCTGGAGTTGAACGGCACCACCGTGACCGGGGCCGGTGGTGCCAGTGGCATGACACTGGACGGCACCACCGCCACCCTTCGTGACAGTACGATAAGCGGGCCCAGAAACCAGGGCATCAGTGCCCGCGGTGGCTCACAGGTCACTGCTCTGACTAGCCGGATCAGTGGCGCGCTGCGGGGTGCCACCCTGAACGCAAGCAGCTTGACACTGGAAAACAGCGAACTGCGTGGTACCAACAGCACAGCCCAGGGCGCAGTGTTGATGGGCGGCACGCTGAATGCGCGCAACAGCATCATCAGCGGTGGCCAGGAAGGCATCAGCGTTACCAATGTCCGTGGCCAAGCCTCCGGGCCGAGCAGCATCGTGCTGGACGGTACTAGTGTTATCGGTGAGCGCGGTTCTGCCATCGTGGTCGGCGCTGGGGCTGGCAACCCGGTCAACGCCAGCATCGACATCCTCAATGGCTCGACCTTGAGCGCCGGCAGCGGCCCCCTGGTGTCGATTGCCGCTGACGGCAACGCCACGCTGAGGGTCAGCGCCAGCCACCTGGTGGGCGACATCGTTGCCGAACAGGGCGGGCGCGCCGATCTCACCCTGGAAAACGGCAGCACCCTCAAGGGCAACCTGGAAAACATCGAGAAACTGACCATCAACAGCCAGGCCGAGTGGACGCTGAGCCGTGACGCCAAACTCAACGACCTGGCCATGAACGGCGGGGCCATCCGGCTCGGTGCCGCAGCAGGCGACTTCAATACCCTGTCGGTAGCCAACCTTGAAGGCAGCGGCAAGTTCATCATGGATGTCAAATTCGACACTGGCGAAGCCGACCATCTGCAGGTTACCGGGCACGCCACCGGCAACCACCAGCTGCTGGTCAGCAGCAGCGGCAGCGACCCGCAGGCCGAAAGCAGCCTGCATCTGGTGCACACCGCCAGCGGCGATGCGCAGTTTTCGCTGGAAGGGGGGCCAGTAGACCTCGGCGCCTACTCCTACAGCCTGAAACAGAGTGCAGACGGCAACGACTGGTACCTCGACACCACCACCCGCACCGTCAGCCCCGGCACGCAAACCCTGCTGGGGTTGTTCAACAGTGCCCCGACCGTGTGGTACGGCGAACTCACGACCCTGCGCAGCCGCATGGGTGAAATCCGCCGCGACACCGGCAAGACCGGTGCGTGGATGCGCAGCTATGGCAACAAGTTCAACGTGTCCTCCAGCGCTGGCACAGGCTACCAGCAAACTCAGCAAGGCCTGTCGTTCGGTGCCGACACCCCGCTGCCGCTGGGCGATGGCAACTGGCTTGCCGGGGTAACTGCCGGCTACAGCAACTCTGACCTCAACCTGCCTCGCGGTGCCTCGGGCAAGGTCGACAGCTACCATGTCGGTGCCTATGCAACCTGGCTGCAACCGCAAAGCGGTTACTACCTGGACGCGGTGGCCAAGTTCAACCGCTACCAGAACCAGGCCGATGTACGCCTGAGCGATGGCAAACAGACCAAAGGGGACTACGACAGCAATGGGTTTGGCGCTTCGGTGGAATTCGGCCGCCACCTGCGCCTGGCCAATGACTACTTCATCGAACCCTACGGGCAGCTTTCGGCAATGGCCGTGCAAGGCCAGAGCATAACCCTGGACAACGGCATGCGTGGCCATGGCGACAGTGCCCGCTCGCTGCAGGCGAAACTGGGCTCGGTAGCTGGCCGTGACTTTGATCTGGGCCGGGGCCGCAGCGTGCAACCTTACCTGAAGGCGGCGTTGGCCCACGAGTTTGCTCAGAACAACGACGTCAAGGTCAACGGCAATACGTTCAAGAACGACCTGTCCGGCTCGCGCGCAGAGTTTGGCGCTGGTGTATCCGTGGCCTGGGCCGGGCAGTGGCAGGCGCATGCCGAGTTCGACTACAGCCACGGCGAAAAGATAGAACAACCTTGGGGCGTAAGTGCCGGGCTGCGTTACAGCTGGTAATACACGAATACGGGGAGGCATTTGCCTCCCCTTTTTATTGAGGAGTTACCCCATGACAGCTTCAAGATCCCCCTCCTCCCCTCCTGAAGCCGACATTGCCAGGCACTCTGGCAACCAGGCCCCATCACTTCCGCTTCCGAGAATTCTGCAGTTGCTTCCCGATATCCCTGACGGCCAGCCCAACCTGCTGCCGATGGCAGCTACGCTGGAACCGTTACGGGTAGAGTTCGAAATGTGGATGAACTCCGAGCCAGCACCAGGGGCGCCCGAAACGCTCACTCTGTATTGGGATGGCACCGAGGTGGGAAGCAGAACATGGGACAGCGAGGTTCTGCCTGAAGAGCTGTTCATCCTGGTACCGGTCGAGCGTATGGGCAACGGCCAGCACACCCTGTACTACAGCGTAGTCCTGGGCGATGGTAACAAGGCTACCTCCCACGAGCTGACCGTTACCGTGGACACAGTGCCACCCATATTGCCGGATATGAGCTTTATCACTTTCCCGCCAGAAGTCATCTCGGCCGGCGTCACCGACAAGTACCTCAAGGCCAACGGCGATGAACTCAAAGGTACCACCACTGCCTACGAAGGGGGCAACGCTGGAGACAAGTTGAGCTGGTACTGGAACGAAATATCAGGCGAAAATAATGAGGTAGGCAGCAAGACCCTGAACAAGGCGGAGGCCGGACAGGCATTGGAGATCAGCATCCCGGGCGCGGCCATACGGCTTGCCAAGGACGGGACGCGGCTCGCCTATTTCAGCATTCAGGACCGCGCCGGGACTCCCGTTCAGAGGGGTAGCAACCGCCCCTTGCAAAGCAAGGCCACACCTGCGCCACGCACCTTGCCCCCGCCTACGATCAGGGAGGCCGACGGTGGCAGCAACGGCAGCACGCTGATACCCAACCGGGCCATCTCCGGTGCTACCTTGCTAGTCACTGAAAACGAGGAAACCATCGAGCCCGGCGAACTCATCAGAGTGTACTGGGGAACGCCCGGTTCGCGTGGCGCCTTTACCATCGATACACCGATCGAGCCTGGCAAGCGGGCCTACTTCATACCTGCCAGAAAAGTGGCCGAGCAATCGGGCTACTCCCTTTCCTTGAATTATGAAGTTTTGCAAAGTGATGGTACATGGGCCCCATCCAGTACTCATACCTTGAAAGTCGATAAAGTATCCAACATGCCGACACCATTCAGCGATGCAGTCGACGGCGGGCAGCTCAGCATCAAACGTCTGGGAGAGCGCACAGCTACGGTCAGCTCAGAAGCATGGCCGTTCGTATTCAAAGGGCAGCATGTGAAGCTGGAATTATATGGGCGTGACCGCAGCACGGGTAGCAAGCTGAAACGGCAGATCGGTACCACTGCGGTCACCAGTGACAGCGGCAAAGTGCAAATCGGTACCTTCACCAAAACAGACCTTGAGTACTTTACCTTGAATGAACACCTGGAGATCCTGGCTTACGCCACTTTCGACGACTCACTCACCTGGCAACCCTTCGATCTGCTGTCGCCGATGTTGATCGAATGAAATCAAAGAGGCGTGCCGGGTTGACCGGCACGCACGCCTGTGGCTCGCAGATCAGTTCATAGGACGTATTTGACGAAGGATTTCGCCGGTTGACGACGAGACCTCCACCGTACCGGGCAGGGCGCGATCGATCTCGGACAGAGGAAGCGGAAGAATCAAGTAACCTTCAAAATAGAAGTCGCCAAACTCTGTTGGAATAGTCGCTAGCGAATGGATCAATACAAAGCGCTGATCTGCAGTGAGGTCGACCTTGTACAAGCCATTATCTTCACCTATTTCACCGGGACCATCCAGCATAACCTTCCACTTCGCTTCAACCGATCTATTATTGACTGTCGCCTGACATTGCACGCCTAGCGTACTGGCTCCGTTCTCTCCTTCGATCTGGACCACTTCATACTGGACCACATTGGTTGGATCGCTCTTGCGATTGACAATATAAGAAGTAGCCGTATTGATACCATCGGTCACCGTGATCTCATCGACTAGAAGAATGCTATCCTCATTGAATTCTCTCGACGGCGTATACTTCACCGTGCTACCGGTGTATTTGTCCAGACTACCTGGCTTGGCTGCCTTTTTTTCCTGACCATCTAGCGGGGCGGCGAGCTTGATACTCCAACTTAACTTCTCACCCTCGATTCCTACAGACGCGGCCTTCAAGGTGCGCTCCATCCCTGATGTCGAGTCGATCAACGGATTTACGCTGATCGACTCTTTCAGCACCGTAATCAAGGCCGCCGAAGTATAGTTTGTGGACTTGTGTTTAGCCACGACGCGCACATGCTTGAACAGGCCGTCAAACAGGTCGACATCGGGAGCTGTATATAGCCCATCATCTGTTATGTCACCTAAATTGTTACTGCGCTGCGGGTCCTCCAGTGTCCATTTGATCTCACCACTTTCAGCCTCAGGAATGACACCGAACTTGTACTCGCCACCGGCTGGAAGGGTTACCATCAATGGATCGACGCTAAAAGCAGTTAGCTCTGGACGGATATCACCTTTTACATCACCATCCATGACAAGTTGAACGTCCTTGATGTCGATGATTTTTCCGAAATTGAACTTGACCAAGTCGGACAGCAACTCCAGATCTTTAACCAAGAACAACTGATCTTGCAACTTTTGCTTTACTCTATCCAAAAGGGGTTCTTTGTATTTACCTTTATCAATGTGAGAACTCCAACTTTCTTTAAGTTGCGCAGGCAATACATTATATCGATAATCATTCCAATTCGGGTACTTAAGATGTGCTGCAGATTCTTCGCCCTCGCCACCCTCCTTATGCACTTGCGGTTTCCCAAGCGTTTTTATATCAACGAGTGGAGGATGCATCATATTTTCATAGGTAACATTACAAATCATTTCAGGCGAGTAGATTGGAAATTGCTTACTTGCCCAGTCATTCAAGAACAACACTATATTATAACTAACCAAATCAATAAAATCCTTGGCCCCAGAAATCCCTCTATAATTCATAGGAACAGGATCCCCGAAATCAAAACCAAACGTCAAGGAATTCTTGATATCAAACAATAATGACTCACCTTTAAGTTCAACATCCTGCAAATCGATACCATAATATACTAAATAGGATCGATTATCCCACTCGGTAACGAACTCACCATCTATCGTCATCCCTCTTAGTGCAACGGACCAATTTTTTATTTCAGCTTTTGATACAAATCCTTTCTCATCGCGCAGCAATGAAACGGCGCTAGCATTAAATGCGCTTTTCAGGCCCTTTTCGATTAGCGGCAACAACACGCATTTCCGATTGAATAGAACCCTGGCAGAGTAATCATCATTCAACATATAGCCCATTTCATCTTTAACGGGCAAATAACCTTGTGATAAACCGTCGATCTGTACGAATACCAGTACAGCACCATCGGTACTATCTGGTTTTTTCTGGGTTCGCAGCACAGCCGCCTTGGGTTTAAACCACGGGACATCACCTAATTCAACATTACCGACCGGGTACACTCGCTGAGCAGGGTCAAGCTTCTCGAATAGAAGCTTGAAGAAATCCCCCCCTAGCTGGTTGTCTAGAGCGATGTCGGTATAGGTCAGTTCAAAATCACTACTGCGACTCAAGTCCATGGACAAGCTACCATCTTTGCCCACCTGGACAGGCGTATCCGGCAAATCAAGGTTAAATAATAGCTCTGGACCTAATGACGGACTGATGTAATGTATCGATTGAGCATGCCAACGACCGTTGATGTATTTTTGCGATATCTGGTTACCTCCCAGCACCTGCATTTTCATATTGGCCCGTGAGTCGTTCAAACCGGTTGATTCAAAGTACAACCGTGGCTCACTCAATAGAAAACTTTCGATCGCATAGCGGTATTCATTGGCAGACCCCTCAATTACGCCGCTGACAGGCGGAAGAAAACTGGATGTATTGAAGCGGCTGATGTAAACCTGACTGAGTAACTGATTGGTACTGCTTCTATCCAATGCAGCTATCATAGGCCAATCCATAAGATCTATTTCATTCTGACCATCAGTAGACATGATTTACAACCCTCGGGGTGAGTATGGATATGGCACACTCGAAAGCCAAGTGCCCCTCCGGCCATTCTTAAACCACGCACAAGAGCATGCCTACTGGCAGAATTATCAGGTGCCGTTATTCTGCCCGTCGCGTAGCATGGGCCATGGATATGCCAAAGCTGTACTGAGGGCACGGGGCATCGGAATGCCGTGATAGCGATAACCAGGCATTCGGCCGATGGGCTGTTGAGCCACAGAAATGAAAGGCAAAAAAAAGCCACTCTCGAAAGAGTGGCTTTTTTAAATTGGAGCGGGAAACGAGACTCGAACTCGCGACCCCGACCTTGGCAAGGTCGTGCTCTACCAACTGAGCTATTCCCGCATTGTGAAGCTTTACCGCTATCGGCGTGAAGCGCCTTGAAGACCTTCACCACCACTGCACCGCATAGACGCCACAGTATTTAAACTGGAGCGGGAAACGAGACTCGAACTCGCGACCCCGACCTTGGCAAGGTCGTGCTCTACCAACTGAGCTATTCCCGCAAATGGCGTCCCCTAGGGGACTCGAACCCCTGTTACCGCCGTGAAAGGGCGGTGTCCTAGGCCACTAGACGAAGGGGACACACAACACTTTTCAGTGCACCAGATTTGAACCTCACGATTCAGCCTGGATTTTCTTTTCCTGCCCCGCCCTTAGGCGCTGCCGGAGAAACTGGAGCGGGAAACGAGACTCGAACTCGCGACCCCGACCTTGGCAAGGTCGTGCTCTACCAACTGAGCTATTCCCGCAATTTGGCGTCCCCTAGGGGACTCGAACCCCTGTTACCGCCGTGAAAGGGCGGTGTCCTAGGCCACTAGACGAAGGGGACACGCTGCTGGCATTACTGCCTGCTTTCACTCCCTGCCGCGTTTCGCTGTGTGCTTTACGCTGCAAGTGGCGCGCATTCTATGGATGGTTCGGACAGGCGTCAACCCCTTTGTAGAAATTTATTTAAATCAATGACTTCCGGGTGAGTTGGGGTGCAGATGCGGGATGGGTTGCCGATATAGAGAGAAGCAATCCTGTGCCGGCCCTTTCGCGGGCTTGCCCGCTCCCACAGGGTTGTCGCCAACCCCCAGGCCTGTGTTGCACCTGTGGGAGCGGGCAAGCCCGCGAAGAGGCCGGCACAGGGATTTAGCAGCTGTTCGTCCCACACCGAACTCACTACACTCAAGCTGTAATTCTTCTTCAATGAGGCATTAACGGTGACACCACTTCTGATCACCCTGCTCATCGTGGCGGGTATCGCGTTGCTGATCGTGATCGGCTACCTAAACAATGTGGTCGAGAACGGCAAGCTCGAGCGCGCCCGGATGAAGGTCGAGCTGGCCGACCGCCTGCGCCGCTGTGGCGAAATCACCGAGACCTTCCCCGGCCAGTTCATGACCCCGGCGCTGAAGTTGCTGCTGACCCGCCTGGAGCTCAACCTCAACCAGCGTCAATTGGCGATGGACAAGCACAATGCCGAGATCAAGGCGCGCATCGCCGAACTGGAGAGGCTGATTGCCCAGGGTGCGCAGATCCCGGTGAACAACCCGCCCAACCCGATCCAGACCGAGATCAAGGCCAAGGATGTGCGCTTCCTGCTGGAGGCGTTGCACAACCAGGTGACCCGCGCCGCCCAGGAGGGCTTCCTGCCCACGCCCGAGGCCAAGCAATGGATCAAGGAAATCCGCCATATCCTGGTGCTGCTGCATATCGAGTTCTTCAACAACCTCGGCCAGCAGGCCCTGCAACAGAACCAGCCAGGCCAGGCGCGCCTGGCCTTCGAGCGCGGCGTGCAATACCTGCGCAAGCAGCCGGAACCGAAGGTATATGAAGAGCAGCTGACGTACCTGGAGAAGCTGCTGGCCCGGGCCAACGCCCAGGTGCTGGACCGCATGGCCCCGGCGGAGGACGAGCAAAATGAACTGACCCAGGGGCTCAAGACCGATGAGGAAGAGACCTGGAAGAAGAAGGTGATGTACGACTGATGCTTTAACCTGTACTGGCCTCTTCGCGGCTAAAGCCGCTCCCACAGGGACCGCACTGCCTTCAGGCTTGATGCCATCCTTGTGGGAGCGGCTTTAGCCGCGAAGAGGCCGGTACAGGCAACGACCATCAGCAGTCGGTCAGCTCCAGAAAAATCGCCGCCAACCGCTCCAGCCCCACCTGATCCGCCTCACTGAAGCGCCCAAGCTTCGGGCTGTCCAGGTCCAGCACACCAATCAACCTGCCCTCCTTCACCAGCGGAATCACCAGCTCGCTGTTGGACGCGCTGTCACAGGCAATGTGCCCCGGGAACGCATGCACGTCCTCTACCCGCTGTGTCTGCCGGGTGGCCGCTGCCGCCCCGCACACGCCCTTGCTGAACGGGATGCGCACGCACGCCACCTGGCCCTGGAACGGGCCCAGCACCAGTTCTTCGTTGCGGTTGAGGTAGAACCCCGCCCAGTTCAGGTCGTCCACCTGGTTATAGAGGAATGCCGAAAACTGCGCGGCATTGGCGATGAAGTCACGCTCGTCGGCAAACAGCGCCTGCACTTGCGCCGCCAGCAGGTTGTAGCCGTCGAGGCCGGCGCCACTGGCATTGAGGTCGATCATTTACTTTTGCTCCAGCAATTGCAGCCCGACCCAGTAGCGGGCGAACTGATAGGCACAACGGCCATTACGGTTACCGCGGCCGGTGGCCCAGCGCACGGCGAGGATGTCGAGTTCTTCGCTGCGCTGCCAGGCCAGGCCGGCAGACTGCGCGAGTTGGCCGATCCAGTGCTCGACCACGTTCAGGAAGTGTTCCTGGGTGAAGGGGTAGAACGACAGCCACAGGCCAAAACGGTCGGACAGGGCAATCTTGTCTTCCACCGCTTCACTGGGGTGCAGCTCGCCGTCCACGCGCTTCCAGTTCTCGTTGTCGCTCTCCTTCTCCGGCACCAGGTGGCGGCGGTTGGAGGTGGCGTACAGCAGCACGTTGTCGGGGGCCTGCTCGAGCGAGCCGTCGAGCACGCTCTTGAGCACCCGGTAGTCGCCCTCCCCGGCTTCGAACGACAGGTCATCGCAGAACAGGATGAAGCGCTGCGGCAACTTCTGCAGCTGCTCGACCACCCGTGGCAGGTCGGCCAGGTGGTCGCGTTCGATTTCGATCAGGCGCAGGCCGGCACCGGCGTGCTCGGCCAGCAGGGCACGTACCAGCGACGACTTGCCGGTGCCGCGCGAGCCCCACAGCAGTGCATGGTTGGCCGGCATGCCGTTGATGAACTGATGGGTGTTGCGGCCCAGCTGGTCACGCTGCTGGTCGACGCCGATCAGGTCGCTGAGGCGGATGTCCAGGCTGACTTCCAGCGGCAACAGGTAGCCGCTGCGGCCATCGCGCTGCCAGCGCGCGGCCAGGGTGGTGGCCCAGTCGATGTTCGGGCGCTGGGCCGGCAACAGGGGTTCGAGGCGGGCCAGTACCGATTCGGCGCGGTCCAGGAAAGCAATCAAGCGAGCGTCCATGACGACTCCTACGAATTTCAGTTTTTTGGGGCCGCTGCGCGCCCCTTCGCGGGCTTGCCCGCTCCCACAGGTACACTGCAAATCTCGAGGGCAGTGATATACCTGTGGGAGCGGGCAAGCCCGCGAAGGGGCGCAAAGCGGCCCCCGCTTGGCGATCAACTGAAATGAACAGACAGACCCACCAGCAGCCGGGGCTATTCGGCTATGCTTGCGCAGCGCAAGGGACGTGAAACCGGCTCGGGACACATGGATATCAAGTTCACCAATCGCCTGTCATACAAGCAAGCCCGGTTGACAGTCCTGGTCGGCTTCATCCTGGGAACATTGCTCAGTCTCATCCAGATCGGCATCGATTATGCCAGCGAAGACGCGTCCATCAACCGTGAAGTGCGCGCCTTGCTGCAAATCAGCCACAACCCGGCCTCGCGCATCGCCTACAACATCGACTCGGAACTGGCCCTGGAGCTGACCCGCGGCCTGCTGCAATCGCCGGCGATCATCCGTGCGCGGCTGATCGACAACAACGAAACAGTACTGGCCGACGTCGAACGGCCGCGCCTGCAGGACCGCTACCGGCCGCTCAGCGACTTCCTGTTCGGCGACCAGCGCCAGTTCAAGGAACGCCTGTACCTGACCCACATGCCCGAGGAATACCTCGGCACCTTGTACCTGGAGGTGGACACCTACGCCTTCGGCAGCCGCTTTCTCGACCGTGCCGGCATCACCCTGCTCAACGGTTTCGCCCGCAGCCTGGTGCTGACCGGCATCCTCCTGGCGCTGTTCTACATGATGCTGACCAAGCCGCTGGTGACGGTGATCGGCGCGCTCAGCGGCAGCGACCCGCGCAAGCCCCGGCAAACCCGCGTGGCCTGCCCGCACGGCCACGAACACGACGAGATCGGCGTACTGGTGAAGGTCGCCAACCAGCAGTTCGTCAGCATGGCCACCGAGATCGAGCAGCGGCGCACCGCGGAAAACCGCCTGACCCAGTACCTCAACGAGCTGGAAGATATCGTCTCGGCACGCACCAACGAGCTGAAGGCCAGCAACAGCAGCCTGAGCCTGTCCAACCAGGAGCTGGAAGAAGCCCGCCGCCGGGCGCTGGACATGGCCCAGGCGCGCGCCGCCTTCCTCGCCAACATGAGCCACGAAATCCGTACCCCGCTCAACGGCATGCTCGGCATGATCGCCCTTGCCCTGGACAGCCCGCTGCCCAGCGAGCAACGCCAGCAGCTGGCGATAGCCCATGACTCGGGCAAGGTGCTGGTGGAGTTGCTCAACGATATTCTCGACCTGTCCAAGTTCGATGCCGGCCAGCTGGAGCTGGAGCGCATTCCGTTCGACATGGGCTCGATGGTTGAGGACACTGCCAACCTGCTGTCGCAGAACACCGCGCAAAGCGTGGAGCTGACCTGCCTGATCGCCCGCGACTTCCCCAGCAGCGTGCTTGGCGACCCCACGCGGGTACGGCAGATCGTCAGCAACCTGCTGTCCAACGCCCTCAAGTTCACCCGCTTCGGTCGCGTGGATGTGCGCCTGGCGACCATCGTCGGCGGTGTGCGCCTGGAAGTGCGCGACACCGGCATCGGCATCCCCGAAGAAGCCCAGGCGCGGATCTTCCAGCCGTTCACCCAGGCCGGCGCCGGCATCACCCGCCAGTACGGCGGCACCGGCCTGGGCCTGGCGCTGACACGCAACCTGTGCAAGGCCATGCAGGGCCACCTGCATATCAAGTCCGACCCGGGCTTCGGCAGCCGCTTCACCGCCGAGCTGCCGCTGGCCGTGCACACCGAAGCCATCCCGCCGGCACCGTTGCACGGGCGCGTGGCTGCGCTGAGCGCGGCCGGCAGCGGGCTCGATGAACTGTTGCAGGACCTTTTGCCCGCCTGGGGCCTTGCCTATCAGCACCATGACAGCAGCGCGGGGCTGGACGCCACGGCCATTGACCTGCTGATCACCGACAGCCTGGACCAGCTGTTCGAACTGCGCCCGGCACTGAAGACACCGATCCTGCTGGTGACCGCCTACGGCAACTTCCTGCCCAGCGAACAGTCGGTCACCCTCGCCCCCCTGCACCAGCTGGCCCGGCCGCTGGCGCGCAACGCCCTGTACCAGACCTTGCGCCGCACCTTGCAGGGCCACGAGCCCGAACACCCGCTGGCCACCCCGGCCATCACCCTGGAACAAGGCCGCGCGCGCATCCTGCTGGTGGAGGACAACCCGGTGAACCAGCTGGTGGCCAAGGGCATGCTGGCCAAGCTCGGTTGCCAGGTACAGCTGGCCACCCAGGGCGCCGAGGCCCTGGAGCTACTGGAACAGGACGAATTCGACCTGGTACTGATGGACTGCAACATGCCGGTGATGGACGGCTACGAGGCCAGCCGGCGCATCCGCCAGAGCGGCCGCTGGCCCGACCTGCCGATCGTCGCCCTCACGGCCAACGCCATGCCCGAGGAGCGCGAGCGCTGCCGGGCAGCGGGCATGAACGACTACCTGGCCAAGCCGTTCCGCCGTGAAGAGCTGCTGGCGCTGGTCGACCACTGGGTGCCGGTCAACGGCTGAGCAGGCGCTCGATGTCCGCTTCCAGGGCCTGCGGCTTGGTGGTGGGGGCGTAGCGCGTTACCTGGCCAGAGGCCGGGTCGACCAGGAACTTGGTGAAGTTCCACTTGATCTTCTGGCTGCCCAGAATGCCCGGGGCGCGCTGCTTGAGTTCGACGAACAGCGGGTGGCTGCCGGGGCCGTTGACCTCGACCTTGCGGAACAGCGGGAAGCTCACGCCGAAATTGCGCTCGCAGAACTGGGCAATTTCCCGTGCATCGCCCGGCTCCTGCTTGCCGAACTGGTTGCAGGGGAAGCCCAGCACCACCAGGCCGCGTGCGCGGTAGGCCTGCCACAGTTGCTCCAGGCCCTTGTACTGCGGGGTAAAGCCGCACTGGCTGGCGGTATTGACCACCAGCAGCGCCTTGCCGGGGAAGTCGCCGAGCTTCTTGTGCTCGCCGCCCAGGGTCACACAGGGGATGTCCAGTATCGATCCAGCCATGGTCGGGCTCCGGTCAGTCGCGCGGGCGCAGGTCGATGCACACCGAGTTGATGCAGTAGCGCAGGCCGGTCGGTGGCGGGCCATCGGGGAATACGTGGCCCAGGTGCGCATCGCAGCGGGCACAGGTGACTTCGGTGCGGATCATGCCGTGGGAGGTGTCGCGGATCTCGATCATCGCGCTTTCCTCGATGGGCGCGTAGAAGCTCGGCCAGCCGCAGCCGGAATCGAACTTGGTCTGCGCATCGAACAGTGCCAGGCCACAGCAGATGCAATGGTAGATGCCGTCGCGGCGCTCGCTGTTGTACTTGCCGCTGAACGGCCGCTCGGTGCCCTTGAGGCGGCACACCTGGTACTGCTCGGGGTCGAGCATCGACCGCCATTGTTCCAGGGTTTTCTCGATCTTTTGCATGTAGGGACCTCGGCAGGCTGAATTTCACTGCGCACCGTCTTTTCCGGGGCGCGGGTGGCACGTATATTAGTTGGCTTCGTGTGCCAGGCGTTCAGTCTGGCACCCGCTTCCTGCCCTTTCAAACCTTTCGGCGGGGCGTAGCGCGTTTTCTCAATCGGGATCCCATCATGCAGTTCAGCAAATCGAACAAGCTCGCCAATGTCTGCTACGACATTCGCGGCCCAGTGCTCAAGCACGCCAAGCGCCTGGAAGAGGAAGGCCACCGCATCCTCAAGCTGAACATCGGCAACCCGGCGCCGTTTGGCTTCGAGGCGCCTGACGAAATCCTCCAGGATGTGATCCGCAACCTGCCCACCGCGCAGGGCTACAGCGACTCCAAGGGCCTGTTCAGCGCGCGCAAGGCGGTGATGCAGTACTGCCAGCAGAAGCAGATCGAAGGCGTCGGTATCGAGGACATCTACCTGGGTAATGGTGTGTCCGAGCTGATCGTGATGTCGATGCAGGCGCTGCTCAACAACGGCGACGAAGTGCTGATCCCGGCCCCCGACTACCCGCTGTGGACCGCCGCCGTGAGCCTGGCCGGCGGCAAGCCGGTGCACTACCTGTGCGACGAGCAGGCCGACTGGTTCCCCGACCTTGAGGACATCAAGGCCAAGATCACCCCGAACACCAAGGCCCTGGTGATCATCAACCCGAACAACCCGACCGGCGCGGTGTACTCCAAAGAGCTGCTGCTGGGCATGCTGGAACTGGCCCGCCAGCACAACCTGGTGGTGTTCTCCGACGAGATCTACGACAAGATCCTGTACGACGAAGCCGTGCACATCAGCACCGCCTCGCTGGCCCCCGACCTGCTGTGCCTGACCTTCAACGGCCTGTCCAAGTCGTACCGGGTGGCGGGCTTCCGTTCCGGCTGGCTGATCATCTCCGGGCCCAAGCACCACGCGCAAAGCTACATCGAAGGCATCGACATGCTGGCCAACATGCGCCTGTGCGCCAACGTGCCGGCCCAGCATGCCATCCAGACCGCGCTGGGCGGCTACCAGAGCATCAACGACCTGGTGCTGCCGCCGGGCCGCCTGCTGGAGCAGCGCAACCGCACCTACGAGCTGCTGAACGACATCCCGGGCGTGAGCTGCGTCAAGCCGATGGGTGCGCTGTATGCATTCCCGAAGATCGACCCGAAGGTTTGCCCGATTCACAACGACGAGAAGTTCGTGCTCGACCTGCTGCTGTCGGAGAAGCTGCTGATCGTTCAGGGTACGGCGTTCAACTGGCCGTGGCCGGACCACTTCCGCGTGGTGACCTTGCCGCGGGTGGATGACCTGGAGGCGGCGATTGGCCGGATCGGGAATTTCCTGAAGGGTTATTCGCAGTAAGTGATGGCCCTGGGGGCGCTTTGCGCCCCTTTCGCGACACAAGGCCGCTCCTACAGGATTACGCGATCAGTTGTAGGAGCGGCCTTGTGTCGCGATGGGCTGCAAAGCAGCCCCAAAACCCCACAGGACGTTTCTTACATCCTGCAACGCTCTATCCCACAGCCCCCGCGCCATCCTCTGCCATACTCCGCCGTACACAGTTTGAAATAGTCGCCCGATTGAATCGGCACGGCCGGCCCCTTATATACCCCGCAGTAAGCGACAACTCATCCGTCAGGAGAACGTAACAACCATGATGCGCATTCTGTTGTTTGTAGCCACCAACCTCGCGGTGGTGCTGGTTGCAAGCATTACCCTGAGCCTGTTCGGTTTCAACGGGTTCATGGCCGCCAACGGGGTCGACCTGAACCTCAGCAGCCTGCTGGTGTTCTGCGCCGTGTTCGGCTTTGCCGGCTCCCTCGTCTCGCTGTTCATCTCCAAGTGGATGGCGAAGATGACCACCGGCACCCAGATCATCAGCCAGCCGCGCACCCGCCACGAACAGTGGCTGCTGCAAACGGTCGAAGAGCTGTCCCGTGAAGCGGGCATCAAGATGCCCGAGGTGGGTATCTTCCCGGCGTACGAGGCCAACGCCTTCGCCACCGGCTGGAACCGCAACGACGCGCTGGTAGCCGTGTCCCAGGGCCTGCTGGAGCGTTTCTCGCCCGATGAAGTGCGCGCAGTGCTTGCCCACGAGATCGGCCACGTGGCCAACGGCGACATGGTCACCCTGGCGCTGGTGCAAGGCGTGGTGAACACCTTCGTGATGTTCTTCGCACGCATCATCGGCAACTTCGTCGACAAGGTGATCTTCAAGAACGAAGAAGGCCAGGGCATTGCCTACTACGTGGCGACCATCGTTGCCGAGCTGATCCTGGGCATTCTGGCCAGCATGATCGTGATGTGGTTCTCGCGCCGCCGCGAATACCGCGCCGACGAAGCCGGTGCACAGCTGGCCGGTACCGCGGCGATGATCGGCGCCCTGCAGCGCCTGCGCGTGGAGCAAGGCCTGCCGGTGCACATGCCCGACACCATGAAGGCCTTCGGCATCAATGGTGGCCTGAAGCACGGCCTGGCCGGGCTGCTGATGAGCCACCCGCCGCTGGAAGACCGTATCGAGGCCCTGCGCCGTCGCGGTTGATCCAACCGGTAAAAACAAAGGGCGACTTCGGTCGCCCTTTTTTGTACACCTGTGCCGGCCTCTTCGCGGGCTCGCCCGCTCCCACAGGTTCACCACATACCTTGAGGATTGTGCAGTACCTGTGGGAGCGGGTTCACCCGCGAAAGGGCCGGTGCAGGCTACACACCTGTCATCGGCTGACCCGGTAAACCCGCTCCAACAAACTGGAAGCTCCGGCCTGCAGGAACTTCGGGCTTTCCTCAATCACCTCCACAGCCCCCAGCTCATCCACCTGCCACCCGGCAAATCCTTGCCGCAGCTCCTCATCCTCCACCGAAAACGGCGGCCCGCCCAGCAAAGCCTGGTCATAATCCAGAGTCACCACCACCCCCTGACAACTCGTCGGCAGCAAGCCCGACAACAGCTGCATGTAAGCCACACGCATCTGCGGCGGCAGTGCAATCACCGCCGCCCGGTCATACAGCCCCGCGCAGTCGCCGATATCCCCTGCCTGCAACGCAAAGAAATCCCCACACCAGAGCTCCACGTCACCACTGCGCCAAACCTCGAAAGCCCCGCGCTGTTGCACCTCGGCTTCAAGCCCATGCTCGCAAAAGAATGCCTCCACCGCGCGCCGCGACAGCTCTATGCCCAACACGCGGTGCCCCTGCCCGGCCAGCCAGGCCAGGTCCAGGCTCTTGCCGCACAACGGCACCAGCACGCGGCTGCCCGGCGCCAGGCCAAGCGTTGGCCAATACTTCTGCAGATAGGGGTTCACCTGCGCCTGGTGAAAGCCGATCTGGTTGTCGGCCCACCGCTGCTGCCAGAACGCTGGCTCCATGATCACTCCCGATTTTTAGATGGTTTGTCGGTAAAAGTTGGTTTGGATTTCGATCTGTAGTTGATCGAAGATGAGTGCATCTTAACCGTCAGGACCCCGCCATGCTGCCCAGCCTGTTCATTTCCCATGGTTCCCCCATGCTTGCCCTGCAACCCGGCGCCAGCGGGCCGGCGCTGGCCGGGCTGGCCAACGCCCTGCCCCGGCCGAAATCGATCGTGGTGGTGTCGGCGCACTGGGAAAGCCGCGAACTGCTGGTTACCGGTAGCGCACGACCAGAGACCTGGCATGACTTCTACGGTTTCCCACCGGCGCTGTATGCGGTGCAGTACCCGGCGCCGGGCGACCCCACCCTTGCCGGGCAGGTCAGTGAACTGCTGCAGGCTGCCGGGCTGCCTGCCCGGCTGGACGCGCAGCGGCCGTTCGACCACGGCGCCTGGGTACCGCTGTCGCTGATGTACCCGGATGCGAATATTCCGGTGGTGCAGGTTTCACTGCCCAGCCACATGGGGCCGGCGCTGCAGGTCAAGGTAGGCCAGGCGTTGGCGGGTTTGCGCGACCAGGGCGTGCTGCTGATCGGCTCGGGCAGCATTACCCACAACCTGGGCGAACTGGACTGGCATGCCGGGCCGGATGTGATCGAGCCTTGGGCACTGGCGTTCAGGGATTGGGTGGTGGAAAAGCTGCGGACGGATGATCAGGAAGCGCTGCTGGGTTATCGGCAGCAGGCGCCGTTTGCGGTGCGTAACCATCCCAGTGATGAGCATTTCCTGCCGCTGTTCTTTGCCCTGGGGGCTGGGGGCAAGTTCGGGGTGGTGCACCAAGGGTTTACCTTGGGGGCGTTGGGGATGGACATTTATCGGTTCGACTGAAGATAGCCGGGGGCGCTTTGCGCCCCTTTCGCGACACAAGGCCGCTCCTACAGGCGTTACGCGTCACCATGGAGTACGCGATCCCTTGTAGGAGCGGCCTTGTGTCGCGATGGGCTGCAAAGCAGCCCCAAAATGGCACAGGCAAAAAAAATCCCCGACCTGAGCCGGGGATTTTTTCATTGCGCCAGGATCAATCCTCGCGGTAGCGACGCAGCTTCAGCTGCTTGCCGGCCACGCGGGTGTCCTTGAGCTTGGACAGCAGCTTCTCCAGGCCATCTTCCGGCAGCTCGACCAGGCTGAAGCTGTCGCGCACCTGGATGCGGCCAATGGCGTCACGGGCCAGGCCACCTTCGTTGAGGATCGCACCCAGCAGGTTCTTGGCAGCGATGCCGTCACGGGCACCCAGGGCAGTACGGCAACGCACACGGCCTTCGGCCAGCGGCATCGGCGCACGGCGCTCGCGGTCACCACGCTCCGAGCGCTCGCCACGCTCACCACGCTCGGTACGCTCACCACGCGGGGCGAAGCTCGGCACCAGCGGCTGCTCACGCTCTACCGCAGCCAGGTCCAGCGCCTGACCATTGGTGGCCTTGCGCAGCAGGGCAGCAGCCAGGGCACGCGCGCTGCAACCCAGGTCGGCGGTCAGGCGGTCGAACAGCTCGCCGTGGGTGGCTTCCGCTTCGGCAACCAGCGGCGCCAGGCTCGAAGTCAGCTTCTTGATGCGGGCGTCCAGCACGGCCTGGGCATTCGGCAGGCGGGCTTCGGCAACTTTCTGCCCGGTTACGCGCTCGATCACCTGCAGCATGCGGCGCTCACGCGGGGTGACCAGCAGCAGTGCACGGCCATCGCGACCAGCACGGCCGGTACGGCCGATACGGTGTACGTAGGACTCCGGGTCGTACGGCATGTCGACGTTGAACACGTGAGTGATGCGCGGTACGTCCAGGCCACGGGCAGCGACGTCGGTAGCGACAACGATGTCCAGGCGGCCATCCTTGAGCGAGTCGATCACGCGCTCACGCTGGTTCTGGGCGATGTCGCCGTTCAGCGCGGCAGCCTTGTAGCCCTTGGCTTCCAGCGCGGAGGCCAGGTCCAGGGTGGCTTGCTTGGTACGCACGAAGGCGATCAGCGCGTCGAACTCTTCCACTTCCAGCAGACGCAGCACAGCCGGGATCTTCTGGTCGGCGTGGACCATCAGGTGGGCCTGCTCGATCGCGGTAACGGTCTGGGTCTTGCTCTGGATCTTGACGTGCTTGGGCTCGCGCAGGTGGCGTTCGGCGATCGAACGGATCGACGACGGCAGGGTGGCGGAGAACAGCACGGTCTGGCGGCTGGCCGGGATGGCATCGAAGATCACTTCGAGGTCGTCCATGAAGCCCAGCTTGAGCATCTCGTCGGCTTCGTCCAGTACCAGGTACTGCACGGTCGACAGGACTTTTTCGTCACGACGCAGGTGGTCGCACAGACGGCCCGGGGTGGCCACGACGATTTGCGCGCCGTTGCGGATCGCTCGCAGCTGTGGGCCCATCGGGGCACCACCGTAGACGGCGACCACGTTCACGCCCGGCATCTGCTTGGCGTAGGTTTCGAAAGCGGTAGCAACTTGCAGCGCCAACTCACGGGTTGGCGCCAGGATCAGGGCTTGCGGTTCGCGCTTGCTCACATCGATCTTGTTGAGGATCGGCAGGGCGAAGGCAGCGGTCTTGCCGGTGCCAGTCTGCGCCTGGCCGATCATGTCGTGACCGGCGAGGATGATCGGGATCGATTGTTGCTGAATGGCGGACGGCTCTTCGTAGCCGGTCGCCAGAACGGCAGCAACAATATTCGGATTGAGATCGAGAGCGGCGAAGCCGCCGGTTTCCTGGGTCATGGGTCTGCCTCTAGGTGCATCCGCAAAGACCCATGCTCCAAAGCTGCACAAGCCATGAAAGACCGACAGGTCACCCAGGCAGCTTTGGCGGCGGGGATTTGCGAAAACGATTGAAAAAGAAAACGTGGGAAAGTCCGCCTAGCGGACGTGCAGCCGAAGCTGGACTCGGAGGGTTTGCACCACCTGATTTTGCGGTCCGCTAAAAGACCGGCGCGTACTATACCCGAAATCGTGCGCAGACGTGAGGAATATTTTCAGGGTGCCTGGCCAGTGTCGGGCCATCAATCACCTGGAGCTGAATCGATAATTCTTTATTGCCTGTATCGGCCTCATCGCCGGCAAGCCAGCTCCCACAGGGACAGCGCATGGCTTGAGGCCAACGCGGTCGGTGTGGGAGCTGGCTTGCCGGCGATAGGGCCAGCAGCCTCGCCACAGATTCATCAGGTAGCCGGCCGAATCTCGCGGATCAGCCCCTCGAGGCTGTACCCCAGGCGCGGCGCCAGCGCCTCGGCCCGGGCTTTCAGCCCATCCAGGTCCAGCGTCTGCTCCAGGTCCGCCGGCACCAGCAGGATCACATTGCCCTCCTTCACCGGCAACTCCCAGTAATGCCGGTGGTACAACCCGCGCAGCAACGCCGCGCCCAGCGGCTTGCCATCGTCGGTGGCCCACTGGTTGATCACCAGCCAACCACCCGGGTTCAGCTGCTGCTGGCAGTTCTCCAGGAAGTTCCACGCCAGGTGGCCCACCCCCGGCCCATGGTCGGTGTACAGGTCGACGAACAGCAGGTCGGCCTTCTCCGCCGTGGGCAACAGCTCCAGGGCATCGCCGATACGTACATACAGCCGCGGGTCGTCGTCCAGGCCCAGATACTCCATGGCCAGGCGCGGTACGTCCGGGCGCAGTTCGATGGCCTCGATGTCGTCCAGCGGCAGGAACTTCATACAGGCCTGGGTCAGCGTGCCGGCACCCAGGCCGAGAAACAGCGCGCTCTCCGGCTGCTCGTGGCACAGCGCCCCCACCAGCATGGCGCGGGTATAGTCGTACTCCAGCCAGCTGGGGTCGGCCGTGAACACGCAGCTCTGCTCGATTGCATCGCCGAATTCCAGAAAGCGGTAGTCGTCGACTTCATACACGCTGATGACGCCAAAGGCATCCTCCACCCGTGCCAGTAGCCGCTCTTCCCGTTCCGCCGCCATGCTCACCACCCACCCGCGCAAAAACGCGCATTGTCCGTCAACACCCTCGATGCAACAAGCGCAGCGCCAACTGTTACCATGGCCCATAGCCTACAACCGACAAGACCGAGCCCGAGATGAACCAACCGTGGAGCCCCGACAGCTGGCGCGCCCTGCCGATCCAGCAGCAACCGACCTACCCCGATGCCGCGCACCTGCTGAAGGTCGAACAGACCCTGGCCAGCTACCCGCCGCTGGTGTTCGCGGGCGAGGCGCGCGAGCTGCGCCGGCAGTTTGCCGAGGTCACCGAAGGCCGCGCCTTCCTGCTGCAGGGTGGCGACTGCGCCGAGAGCTTCGCCGAGTTCTCGGCGGCGAAAATCCGCGACACCTTCAAGGTGCTGCTGCAGATGGCCATCGTCATGACCTTCGCCGCCGGCTGCCCGGTGGTCAAGGTCGGGCGCATGGCCGGGCAGTTCGCCAAGCCGCGCTCATCGGGCGATGAAACCATCGGCGACATCACCCTGCCCGCCTACCGTGGCGACATCGTCAACGGCATCGGCTTCGACGCGAAAAGCCGCATCCCCGACCCGGAGCGCCTGCTGCAGGCCTACCACCAGGCCACTGCCAGCCTCAACCTGCTGCGCGCCTTCGCTCAGGGCGGGTTTGCCGACCTGCACCAGGTGCACAAGTGGAACCTGGACTTCATCGCCAACTCGGCGCTGGCCGACAAGTACCACCAGCTGGCCAACCGCATCGACGAAACCCTGGCATTCATGCGCGCCTGCGGCCTGGACAGCGCGCCGCAGCTGCGCGAAACCAGCTTCTTCACCGCCCACGAAGCACTGCTGCTGAACTATGAAGAAGCCTTCGTGCGCCAGGACAGCCTGACCGGCGACTACTACGACTGCTCGGCGCACATGCTGTGGATCGGCGACCGCACCCGCCAGCTGGACGGTGCCCATGTGGAGTTCCTGCGCGGCGTGCACAACCCGATCGGGGTCAAGGTTGGCCCGAGCATGAACCCCGAAGAACTGATCCGCCTGATCGACACGCTGAACCCGGCCAACGACCCCGGGCGCCTGAACCTGATCGTGCGCATGGGCGCCGGCAAGGTCGGCGACCACCTGCCGGGGCTGATCCGCACGGTCGAGCGCGAAGGGCGCAAGGTGCTGTGGAGCTCCGACCCGATGCATGGCAATACCATCAAGGCCAGCAGCGGCTACAAGACCCGCGACTTTGCGCAGATCCTGGATGAGGTGAAACAGTTCTTCCAGGTGCACCAGGCCGAGGGCAGCCATGCCGGCGGCATCCACATCGAGATGACCGGGCAGAACGTCACCGAATGCATCGGCGGTGCCCGGCCGATCACCGAGGATGCGCTGTCCGACCGCTATCACACCCACTGCGACCCGCGGATGAATGCCGACCAGTCCCTGGAGCTGGCGTTCCTGATCGCCGAAACCCTCAAGCAGGTGCGGCGCTGAGTGCTTTTCGCTTTTCGCTTTTGATCTTGCTTCTAGGCGCGCGATAGTTCAGGCGCCGCCGATTGCGACTTCAGGAGGCCGAGCGAAGGGCTTGCGGAGGGAGGTGACGGGCATGGATGCCCGTCAAGCGCTGAGGCCCCATGGATGGGGCCTGCAGCGCGTACTCCCGGGAGCGAGCCCGTAGCGAGGGAACCCCGAAGCGCAGCGTAGGGGCCGGATGATGGGAGCGAACGGTTTTTGGTTCCTTTTTGCCACGACAAAAAGGGACCCGCCGTAAGGGCGGAAGGGTGAGCCAGCGTCGCCATCGCAAATGGACTGTTCGCCCTATCAAAACCGGCGCTTAAGCTTTTGGCTTTTGGCTTTTGGCTTTTGGCTTTTGGCTTTTGGCTTTTGGCTTTTGGCTTTTGGCTTTTGGCTTTTGGCTTTTAGGATGGGGGCATCCAAACCAAGCAGACATTCATTCGCGATGGTGGCGCAAAATCACCTTTCCGCCCTTACGGCGGGTCCCTTTTTGTCGTGGCAAAAAGGAACCAAAAACCGTCGGCTCCCATCATCCGGCCCCTCCGCTTCGCTCCGGGGTCCCCTCGCTACGGGCCTGCTCCCGGGAGGACGCGCTGCAGGCCCCATCCATGGGGCCTCAGCGCTTGACGGGCATCCATGCCCGTCACCTCCCTCCGCAGCCCCTCCGCTCGGCCTCCTGAAGTCGCAATCGGCGGCGCCTGAACTGTCGCGCGCTTAGAAGCAAAAGCAAAAGCCGAAACGAGCAAGAGCAAGAGCTGCTGCCACGCTTGGCATCACTTACTCAGCGGGTCATCCCAAAAATGCCGCTCGGCCTCCTGCTGGATATCCGCCCGGCTCAACCCCAGGTCGTGCAGGGTCGCATCACTCAGGCTGGCCAGTTCCTGGCGCTGGCGGTACAGCTGCAGCCAGCGCGCCGGGCGCTGCAGGGCGGTATGCCACAGGTGGTTCAGGGAAAAGGCAGGTTGCTGGATGCTGCTGACATGACCTTTCATCGTGAAGCCCTCCGTGTTGATGGCTCCAGTCTCCTGCCAGGCATAAGATCAATCCAACGAATGTTTCTGATGCCATGCATCTCGGAGATTGATGCAATGTCCCAGTACCAGAGCCTCGATGCGGACGTATTGCGCACCTTCGTGGCCATCGCCGAGCAGGGCGGCTTCACCCGCGCCGGCGAGGTGGTCAACCGCACCCAGTCGGCGGTGAGCATGCAGATGAAACGCCTGGAAGAAGACATTCTGCAGCGCCAGCTGTTCGAGCGCGACGGCCGCCAGGTGCGCCTGACCGCCGAAGGCCAGGTGCTGCTCGGCTATGCGCGGCGCATCCTCAAGTTGCATGGGGAAGTGTTCAACACCCTGCGCATGCCGCACATGGTCGGGGTCGTACGCATCGGTACGCCGGACGACTATGCCATGCGTTTCCTGCCGACCATCCTGTCGAGCTTTGCCCAAGCCTACCCGCTGGTGCAGGTGGAGGTGCATTGCGACTCCTCCAAACAACTGATGCTGCGCCAGGACCTGGACCTGACCATCGTCACCCGTGAGCCGGGCAACGAGATTGGCCAGCTGCTGCGCCAGGAACGCCTGGTCTGGGCCGCCGCGGAAGGCTTCTGCCCGCAGGAGCAACGCCCCATGCCGGTAGCCTTGTTCAACACCGACTGCTTCTGCCGGGCCTGGACCTGCAATGCCCTGGAGGCCCAGGGCATCGACTACCGCATCGCCTATACCAGCCCGAGCCTGGCAGCGATCTTCGCCATTGTCACCGCTGGGTTGGCGGTGACCGCACAGTTGCAAAGCCTGATTGGCGGGAATATCCGCATTCTGGGCGAGAGCGAAGGGTTGCCGCAGTTGCCGGTGGCCAATGTGATGCTGGTGCGCAGTACCCAGAACCCTTCGCCGATTACCGATTGCATGGCCGACTACATTGTCGAAGGGTTCAAGTAACTTGGGGCTGCTGCGCAGCCGCTCCTACAAGGGCACGCGATCCCCTGTAGGAGCGGCCTTGTGTCGCGATGGGCCGCAAAGCGGCCCCAAAATCTCAAAGCTCGAACCCGAGCATCACCGCACACCCCACCAAAAACACACAGAACATCGCCCGCAACACCTTCTCCGGCAACGCATGGGCCAATTTCACCCCCCAGCTGATACTCAGCAGGCCGCCCACCGCCAATGGCACCCCCACCCCCCAGTCAACACTGTGGTGCACCCCGTAGGTCACCAGGGTTACCAAGGTACTCGGCGCCGCCAGCGCCAGCGACAGCCCCTGCGCCACCACCTGGGTGGTACCGAACACACTGGTCAGGATCGGCGTGGCCACCACGGCCCCACCCACCCCGAACAAGCCGCCCATGGTGCCGGCAAAGCTGCCCAGTACACCCAGCCACGGCCAGGCATAGCGCAACTCGGCGCTGGGCGGCGTCACCTTCATGAACATCCGCGCCACGTTCCACACCGCCAGGGCCACCAGGAAGCCGACAAAGCCCAGGCGCATGGATTGCGCATCCAGCCCCACCGCCCAGATCGACCCCAACCAGGCGAACACGAAACTGCACAGCGACAACGGCACCGCATGGCGCAGCTCGATGCGGTTACGCTGGTGATAACGCCACAGCGCCAGCAGCACATTGGGCACTACCATCACCAGCGCCGTGCCTTGCGCCAGTTGCTGGTCCAGGCCGAACAGCACGCCCAGCGCCGGAATCGCGATCAGCCCGCCGCCAATGCCGAACAGGCCACCCATGGTCCCCAGGGCTGCGCCCAGCACGATATACAACAACCACTCGATCATCAGGGGCCTCATCCGCCTTTACACATAATGCGAGCATGCTAACGATTGCGGGCTGGCGGGGAAACGCACAGCAGCGCACAATGGCTGTGCGTTTTTCGCAAAAGCAAGGCAGCCATGAGCCCCGATACCCTGACCGACCAGCTAAGCCTGTTCCTCGATGTGCTGGAAACCGGCAGTTTTTCTGCCGCCGCCCGCCGCCACCCGCTGACCCCGTCCGCCGTGGCCCGGCGCATCGACAACCTGGAAAGCGCCGTGGGCAGCCGCCTGTTCACCCGCAGCACCCACGCCGTGCGCGCCACACCTGCAGGCAACGCCTTTGCCGAACGGGCCAGGCGCATCATCGAGGAGCTGCGCCTGGCCCGCGCCGAAGCGGTGTCGCTGAGCAATGCCCCCGAAGGCCTGATCCGCATCGACGCCCCCGCCGCATTCGGCCGCCGCCACCTGGCCCCGGCCATCGCCGATTTCCTGGTCGCCTACCCGGGCCTTGATGTGCAACTGCGCCTGATCGACAGCTTCGTCGACCTGCATGGCAGCCACCTGGGCGAGGTCGACCTGGTGCTGCGCGCCGGCCCCCTGGCCGACACCCGGCTGGTCGCCACGCCATTGGCCTACATGGTGCGCATCGCCTGCGCCAGCCCGGCCTACCTGGCCAGCCGCGGCATGCCCACCTGCCCCAGCGAACTGCCCGGGCACGACGGCCTGGACTGGGACGGCCTGGCGCCGCCATTCGCCTGGCGTTTCAACGTGGCCGGGCAAACCCGCCTGTACCGCCCCTCACGCATGCGCATGGCCGCCAACAACGCCGAAACCCTGCTGTTCGGTGCCCTCGCCGGTTTAGGCATAGCCCACCTGCCCACTTGGCTGATCAGTGAATACCTGCTGCGTGGCGAGCTGATACCTTTGTTTTGCGACGGTGGCTTGCCCCAAGCGGAAACCAGCGGTATCTACGCGCTTCGCCTGGAACATGAAACGAACTCTCGCAGTCGTTTGCTGCTCGAATTTCTCAAGAGCCGCTTCAGCCCGATTCCACCCTGGGACCTGGCCTTGCGCAGTGAACTGCGCGAATAAAGCGCGCACTAACGATCCGCGTGCCAGACTTTCCCATTGATTACCTTCAAGGACCTGCATGAACGCCAACACCCAAGCCTCCTGTGACGAGCTGCTGCTGGACAACCAGGTCTGTTTCGCCCTGCACTCCACCTCGTTGCTGATGACCAAGGTCTACAAACCGCTGCTGCAGGCCCTGGGCCTGACCTACCCGCAGTACCTGGCCATGCTCGTGCTATGGGAGCACGACGGCCTGACCGTAGGCGAGATCAGCCAGCACCTGCTCACCGACCCCGGCTCGCTGACCCCCCTGCTCAAGCGCCTGGAAAGCGAAGGCCTGCTGCAGCGCAACCGCAGCCGCGAGGACGAACGGGTGGTACTGGTGCAGCTGACCGACAAGGGCCGCGCCTTGCAGCAGCAGGCCAAAGAAGTGCCGCAGTGCATCCTCAAGGCCAGCGGACGCAGCCTGGAACAGTTGCAACAGCTGCAGGCCGACCTGCTGGCGCTGCGCGAGAACCTGCAGAAAACCCTCTGACAGCTATGCTGTGCAATGGCCGTTCGGATGAGCGGTGACGATTTATCTTGCGCGCTAACTAATTGCGCGCTAATTTAAATCCCACACCAACCCGCGCCTTCCTCCAGACGGGGAGCGCACAGCACATTAGCGAGGCTCAAGATGCAAAAGGTCACTCCGCTGTACATCGCAGAAGCTACCTCCACCGGTGGGCGCGACGGCAAGTCCCGTTCCAGCGACGGCAAGCTGGTGGTCAGCCTGAGCACCCCCAAGGAACTGGGCGGCGCAGGCGGTGACGGCACCAACCCCGAGCAGATGTTCGCCGCCGGTTACTCGGCGTGCTTCATCGGTGCCCTGAAGTTCGTGGCCGGGCAGGAGAAAAAAGCCCTGCCGGCGGACGCCTCGATCACCGCGAAGGTGGGCATCGGCCAGATTCCAGGTGGTTTCGGCCTGGATATCGACCTGCACATCAACCTGCCGGGCCTGGCCCAGGCCGATGCTGAAGCGCTGGTGGAAAAGGCGCACAAGGTGTGCCCGTACTCCAACGCCACCCGCGGCAATGTGGATGTGCGCCTGCACGTGACCGTGTAAGGCTGTGGGAGCGGCCTTGCGTCGCGATGGGGCGCGAAGCGGCCCCGGAATCTCGGGGACACCTTGAGATCGCCGGGGCCGCTTTGCGGCCCTTTCGCGACACAAGGCCGCTCCCACAAAAGTAAGAGCGAGAGCAAGAGCAAGCATCGAGAACTGCAAAAATGCAGGCATGAAAAAACCCGGCCAAGGCCGGGTTTTTTGCGTTTCACAAGAAGGATTACTTCTTGGAACGGCCTTTGAAGCTGTTGTCGCGAGTGTCGATATCGATCCACTCGTCGATCTGGATGAAGTCGGCAACCGAGATCTCGGTACCGTTCTTCAGCTTGGCAGGCTTCATGACCTTGCCCGAGGTGTCGCCGCGTGCAGCGTTCTCGGTGTAGACAACCTGGCGGCTGATGGTGGTCGGCAGTTCAACCGATACCAGGCGGCCTTCGAAGAACACGGCTTCGCAGACGTCTTCCATGCCTTCTTCGATGTACGGCAGAACGGCTTCGATGTCCTCGGCGTTCAGTTCGTACATGGTGTAGTCGGTGGTGTCCATGAAGGTGTATTCGTCACCGTTGATGAACGACAGGGTCGCTTCTTTGCGATCCAGGATCACGTCGTCCAGCTTGTCGTCTGCACCGTAGACAGTTTCGGTCTTGTAGCCGGTCAGCAGGTTCTTCAGCTTGGTCTTCATGATCGCGCTGTTACGGCCCGACTTGGTGAACTCAGCTTTTTGAACCAGCCACGGGTCGTTGTCGATCCGCAGGACGGTACCGGGTTTCAGTTCTTTACCAGTTTTCATTACGAAGTATCCGAATCTGGATGGATTTATAAAAATCGAGGCCGCGTATCATAGCGAATTTCGGTAAAAGTGTACTAGCGCTGTGGCAAGGTCCGGCTGAGCGGCCTGTCGCGCGGCCCAAAGCCGGGCATGCTGCTGCAGTTCCGGCCAGTGCTGGCGTGCCGCCTGCCAGGCCTGGCCCATGTCGCGGTCCATGTTCCAGGCACGCCACAAGCCAAGCAGGGCGGCATCGGCATCGCCTGACAACCCGTGTCGATAATGCGCCAGAAACGCTTCGAGCTTTTCCCAATGGGCATTCTCGTCCTGCACGTAGATGTGCCAAAGCATCGGCTGCCCGGCCCACTGCGCGCGCACGAACGAGTCTTCGCCGCGCACGGCATTGAAATCACAGCTCCACAGCAACCGGTCGTAGTCGTCCTGGCTGACGAAAGGTAGCACCTGCACGGTCAGCGCCCCTCGCTTGCGCACGCTGCCCACTTGCAGGGCCGCCTCGCCAAGCCACTGGCCGAGCCCCGCGACAACGCGCCCTTGCGGCACCAGCAGGTGGCAAGGTTGCTCGCCTGAGGCCAGGGCATCAAGCCAGTTGCCCAGTTGCGGGTTTTCGTAGGCGAACAGGGAAATCAGCAATGTCCCCGCTTCAGGGTTTACGCCAAGCCCCTGCAAGAAGGCCTGCCGTGCGCCTTGCTGGAACGCATCACGCCGCGCCAGCAGCGAGCCCTCGCGCAGCAGGCCACCGGTCTTTTCGGTAAAGCCGGGAAAGAAAAATACCTTGCGCAAGCCATTGGGCTGCGGCGAAGGCAAGCCATGGCAGCCCTCCACCCAGTCCTCGGCACTGAGGTATTCGAGGTTCAACCACAGCGGCGGCTTGGCGCGAGCACGCATTGCCTCTACGTAAGCTGCTGGCAACTGGCAGGCGAAGGCACCGATTACCACATCAGCCGGCGCCACCGGCAACCAGGTCACCGGCCACTGGCGCACTTCCACACCGTGTTGCCACTGCTGTGGGACGGTGGCATTGGCCCCGGGGCACATGGGCGTGAACGCATTGAGGTCATCCACCCACAGGCGCACTGCCAGGCCGTGCTCGGCCACCAGCTGCCGTGCCAGGCGCCAGGTCACGCCTATATCGCCGTAGTTGTCGACGACGCTGCAGAAGATGTCCCAGGTGGCTTTCATGTGCCCTGCCCTCGCCCAGCGGAAAAACCGCGCATTCTGCGCATAAATTGTCGCTGACAAAAGCACCTGCACGGAAAAATGCCCAGGCGCATGCGACAATGCACCCCGAACACCCTGCCAGGAGGCTGCCATGCCGCGCCACCGTGAACTGAAGATCACCCTCAAGCCGCTGCCGTTGATCGCGTGCGTTGCCTTTGGCCTGTGGCTGGGCGCCGTGGCGATCGCCGCCAGCCTGTGGCTGGCCCTGCAACTGTGGCCACAGCAGGTACAGCCACTGGCCCAGGCCGTGGCCCCCGCCGCGTACCGGCCTGCCGCGCCGCCAGCGCCAGCCCCTGCGGCGGATGCCCAGGCGGAAATGTTCGAACGCTACAAGGACATCCTGCACAAGCAGGAGCTGCAACAGGCCGCCGAGGCCGCCCAGGGCAACCCGCGCAACCTCAACAGCCCCAAGTGCCAGTTCTGGCTGCAGCAGAACCGCACCGCGCCCACCGACAAAAGCCAGGCCAACGTGCTGGAGTTCTGTTACTGACCATGGACAAGCCCAGCCTGCTGGCGCAGATCGTCGCCACCCTCGAGCATGACCTGGATGTGCTGACCCGCGCGGCGCAAACGGCGTACGAAGCCGCCACTGCCGAAGAGAACATCGCCGAGAACAAGTACGACACCCTGGGCCTGGAAGCCTCGTACCTGGCTACCGGCCAAGCCCGCCGCAGCGCCGAGATCCGCAAGGCGCTGGTGACCTACCAGCAACTGCTGCTGCGCGATTACGACCCGGCACGCGGGGTGCAGGTGAGCAACCTGGTAACGCTGGAGGATGAAGATGGCGGGCAGCGCCGACTGTTCCTCGGGCCTGAGGCGGCGGGGTTGAAGATTGGCGAGGGGGATGGGCTGGTGACGGTGATTACCCCGCGCTCGCCGCTGGGGCAGCAGTTGATCGGCAGGAAGGTTGATGATGAGGTGAGCCTGGGGGCACAGGCATTGTTCATAGTCGATGTTGTCTGAACCGGCCCTATCGCCGGCAAGCCGGCTCCCACGGGTGCAGCGTTGATCTCGGGGTTGTCGCTGTACCTGTGGGAGCTGGCTTGCCGGCGATAGGGCCGCTACAGGCAATACACATCTAAAGGATTTGCAAGGCATCGAACCGCCGCGCCAACCCCTGCTCTTCGAACTGTTCCACCACAAAATCGATAAACGCCCGGGTCTTGCCCGGCAACAGCTTGTGCTCGGCGAAATACAGGCTGATATGCCCATCGTCCACGTACCAGTCCGGCAGCACCCGCTGCAGCCGCCCGCCTTCCAGGTACGGCACTGCAAACGGCAGGCTCACCAAGGCAATCCCCAAGCCCTGCTCGGCCACCGCGCAAGCCGCATCCGAATCGCTCATGGTCATCGTCTGGCGCAACTGCAATGGCTGCTGCACCTGCCAACGGCTGGTCAACGGCCATGAACGCACCCGCCCGGTCTGCGGCGAGCGGATCAGGATACCGTCATGCCGTTGCAATACCTGCGGGTCGTCAATCGGCGCGTGCCGGCCCAGGTACGCCGGCGCCGCCACCAGCACCCGGTGCGCCGGGGTCAGCTTGCGCGCCACCACCCCTGGCGGCAGATCGAAGCCACCACCAATCGCCGCATCGAAGCCCTGGCCGATCAGGTCGACCTGGCGGTTGTCGAAATGCCAGTCCGGGGTAATGGCCGGGTAGCGACGCAGGAACTCGGCCAGCAATGGCAACACATACAAGCGCCCGAACACCGTACCCATGCTCACCCGCAACAACCCGGCCGGCTGGCCTTCGCTGCTGGCCAGGTTGGCCACGGCGTACTGGATGGTGCGGAAGCTGTCACTGACCTCCCCCAGAAATCGCTGCCCGGCCTCGGTCAGGGTCAGCTTGCGGGTACTACGCTGGAACAACCGCACCCCCAGGCGCGCTTCCAGCTGGGCAACATGCTTGCCCACGGCAGCCGGGGTAATGCTGAGGCGCCTGGCGGCCTCGGCAAAGCTGCCGACTTCGGCACTGCGGATGAAGCATTCCAACGCGTTGAACGATTCCATGGCCATGATTGGCAACCAAAGGTTTACTCTGCTGATAGTGATTGCCATCTTATCAGCAGGTAATCAAGCGCCGATACTGCGCCCATCCAAGGCATTCCGGCCTGGCTTCCAGCAGGAGATCAGCATGTCCAAGCAACACACCCTCGAAGGCAAAGTAGCCCTGGTACAGGGCGGTTCCCGCGGCATTGGTGCAGCCATCGTGCGACGCCTGGCCCGCGAAGGCGCACAGGTGGCCTTCACCTATGTCAGCTCCGCCGGCCCGGCGCAGGCGCTGGCTGAGGAAATTACCGAAAACGGCGGCAAGGCCCTGGCCCTGCGGGCCGACAGCGCCGACGCGGCGGCCGTGCAACTGGCCGTGGATGACACTGTGAAGGCCTTCGGCCGGCTGGATATCCTGGTCAACAACGCCGGTGTGCTGGCGGTAGCGCCGGTGACCGAATTCGACCTGGCCGACTTCGACCACATGCTGGCGGTGAACGTGCGCAGCGTATTCGTCGCCAGCCAGGCCGCGGCACGCTACATGGGCCAAGGTGGGCGCATCATCAACATTGGCAGCACCAATGCCGAACGCATGCCGTTTGCCGGCGGCGCCCCCTATGCCATGAGCAAATCGGCGCTGGTCGGCCTGACCCGCGGCATGGCCCGTGACCTGGGGCCGAAAGGCATTACCGTGAACAACGTGCAGCCAGGGCCGGTGGACACCGACATGAACCCGGCCAGCGGCGAGTTCGCTGACAGCCTGATCCCGCTGATGGCGATCGGGCGCTATGGCGAGGCGGATGAGATTGCCAGCTTCGTGGCTTACCTGGTGGGGCCTGAGGCGGGGTATGTCACTGGGGCCAGCCTGACGGTCGATGGCGGGTTTGCTGCCTGATTGAAGGGTTGCCTGTTCCGGCCTCTTCGCGGGCGCGCCCGCTCCCACAGGGATATCACAGGCCGCGAGCCCAGTGGTGTACCTGTGGGAGCGGGTTTACCCGCGAAGAGGCCAGCACAGGCTCAACCGATCCCCAACCTCCAGCCCCCCTCCCCCTGCCCTGCTCTGCCACACAATGCATTGATGTAGTGCCCGACACTTTCCGATAATCCCCCCTTTACTCCTGCCCGCCACGAGAACTGCATGAACGCCCCCACTCTCAGCCGCGCCCTGATCCTGCTGATGGCCACCGCCACCGGCCTGGCCGTGGCCAGCAACTACTATGCGCAACCACTGCTGCACAGCATCGCCCAGCAGTTCGGCCTGAGCACCGCCAGTGCCGGCAGCATCGTCATTGCCGCGCAACTGAGCTATGGCGCCGGCCTGTTGCTGCTGGCGCCGCTGGGCGACCTGTTCGAGCAGCGCCGGCTGATCACCGTGATGACCGCCATTTCCACCCTGGGCCTGATCATCAGCGCCTGCGCACCGAGCCTGCCCTGGCTGATCCTTGGTACGGCGCTGACCGGGCTGTTCTCGGTGGTGGCGCAGATCCTCGTGCCCATGGCCGCGACCCTCAGCGAGCCACACCAGCGCGGGCGCGCGGTCGGCACGTTGATGAGCGGGTTGCTGCTGGGCATCCTGCTGGCACGTACCGCCGCCGGGTTCATGGCCGAACTGGGTGGCTGGCGCAGCATCTACGTGCTGGCTGCAGTGCTGATGGCCATCACCGCCGTGGCGCTGTACCGCAGCCTGCCGCAACACCACAGCCATGCCGGGCTGAAATACCCGGCGCTGATCGGCTCGGTGTTCCGCCTGTTCGTCGAAGAACCGGTGCTGCGCCTGCGCTCGCTGCTCGGCCTGCTGGCATTCAGCCTGTTCGCCCTGTTCTGGACGCCACTGGCGTTCCTGCTGGCGAAAGGCCCGTACCACTATTCGGACGCGGTGATAGGCCTGTTCGGCCTGGCCGGAGCAGCGGGTGCGCTGTCGGCCAACTGGGCCGGGCGCCTGGCCGACCGTGGCAAGGGTTCGCTGGGCACCACCGTGGGCCTGGTGGTATTGCTGCTGTCGTGGGTGCCGCTGGGCTTTGCCGAGCAATCGTTGCTGGCCTTGCTGCTGGGCGTGCTGATGCTCGACCTGGCAGTGCAACTGGTGCACGTGAGCAACCAGAACGCGGTGATTGCCCTGCGGCCCGAGGCGCGCACGCGGCTGAATGCCGGGTATATCACCTGCTACTTCATTGGCGGGGCATTGGGGTCGTTGCTGGGCACGCAGTTGTTCCAGCGCCAGGGCTGGATGGGGATTGTGGTGGCCGGGTTGGTGATTGGCGGGCTGGCGTTGCTGGCGTGGGGTTTGGCCGAGCGCAAGCGCAGGAACGCTTTGCAAGCGGCCTGAAAAATCTTTGTTGGATTCTTCGCGGGCACGCCCGCTCCCACACGTTTGTCACTGGCATGAAGCATGTGATGTACCTGTGGGAGCGGGCGTGCCCGCGAAGAGGCCATCAGCCATGGCGACAATGCACCGCACGACCCTCCGTCGCATGGCCGTTGACTTGCCTGCCCGGGCAGCGCTCAGTAGGCGCTGGTCAATGCCCTTTCCCTGACAGGACGACGTTATGACAAGACTCACGGTGCAATCCGGCGATTTCTTGCAAGGCGAAGGCGAGTATCGCAACGGATCGCTCACACTCAAGACCCCGCGCAGCCCCTCCCCGGGCGAGCGGATTTCCCTGGCACGCATCAGCGAGCTGCGGCTGGCCAGCCTGGAATCCAGCCGTAGCCTGGGCAGTGCCCTGGGCTGGGGCGTGGCCGGGGCCCTGGTGGCCGGGCCGGTGGGGTTGCTGGCCGGGCTGTGGCTGGGTGGCAAGGAAGAGGAAGCCACCTTCCTGGCCACCTTCAAGGACGGGCGCAAGCTCATGGCCATTACCGATGGCAAGACCTGGTCGAAGATCGATGACAACTGGCGGCAGCACAGGCGGCCGGCCCGCAGAGGCTGACTGGATATCGCAGGGCCCGGATCGTTTTATGTTGAAGGCGGCTGTAAGATGCCGCCTTTTTCATGGCCTGTGCCGGCCTCTTCGCGGGTGAACCCGCTCCCACAGGGATATCACTGCACCTGAGGATAGTGATTTTCCTGTGGGAGCGGGTTTACCCCCGCGTCACCCCCGCCTGCCCCTGAGCCTGCTCAGCCTGGGCCTGGCCCTGCATTGCCCCCATGTGCTTGCCGAAGACAGCGTGCTACTGGCCCCGCTGCAGGTGTCCGACACCTACACCAACGACGGCTACCAGGCACGCCAGGCAGCAGTAGGCGGCTTCCAGCCCGCGCCCCTGCTCGACACCCCGGCCTCGATCAGCGTGTTCAGCCAGCAACTGCTGGAAGACCGCCAGGTGCGCCAGCTCAGCAAGGTGCTGCAAAGCGACGCCTCGGTGGGTGAAAGCTATGCCCCCATCGGCTACTACGAAAACTTCAACGTGCGCGGCTTCGAGCTGAATGCCGCCAGCAGCTACCGCATCAATGGCCAGACCATCGCCGGTGAGCAGAACGTGGCCCTGGAGAACAAGCAGCAGGTGGAGCTGCTCAAGGGTTTGTCCGGGCTGCAGAGCGGCGTGTCGGAGCCGGGCGGCCTGATCAACTACGTGACCAAGCGCGCCGAAGACGTGCGCAGCGTCACGGTCTCGACCAACGAACAAGGCGAACGCTATCTGGCCACCGACCTGGGCGGCTGGTTCGGCAACGAGCGGCAGTTCGGCCTGCGGGCCAACCTGGCCCATGAAGACATCCGCTCCTACGTCGACCACGCCGACGGCAAGCGCGACTTCGCCTCGCTGGCCTTCGACTGGCAGATCAACCCGGATGCCACCCTGCAGCTGGATGCCGAATACCAGCACCGCGAACAGCGCTCGGTGCCGGGTTACCAGCTGCTCGGTGGCAGCGAAGTACCCCATGGCATCGACCCCGACGACCGCCTGGCCTACCAGCACTGGGCCAAGCCAGTGCAGAACGATTCGCTGAACCTGGGTGGGCGCTTCGAGTACCGTTTCAACGAAGCCTGGACCGGGGCCTTGAGCGCCTCGCGCAGCAAGGTGGTGATCGATGACTACAGCTCGTTTGCCTGGGGCTCGGGCGAAGGCGCGTTCTTCGGCAGCAACGGCGACTACGACATCTACGACTTCCGCAGCCCCGACGACACCCGCCGTACCGACGAGGCGCAGGCCATGCTCAACGGGCGTTTCGATGCGCTGGGCGTGGGGCATGAGCTGACCGTGGGCACCAGTGCGCAGCGGCGCACACTGGATCAGCGCCCCAGCTATATGGAATGGGTAGGTACAGGCAACATCTACACGGGTGCACCGGCCTTTGACCCATCCGACAAGCCCATCAGGTCTAGCGAACGTCGCCTGGACAGCCGCCAGTACGGGTTGTTCGTGAGCGACCGCATCAGCTTCAACGAGCACTGGCAGACCGTACTGGGTGCCCGTGAAGTACGCCTGGACGAGAAAACCTGGAATGAGGACGGCGTTGCCGGTCGCCATACCCGGCAGTACGAGTTGCTGCCCAACGCCGCGCTCATCTACAAGCCGCAGCCGGATACCACGGTATATGCCAGTTATTCCAAAGGCCTGTCGGCAGGCGGCACCGCACCGTGGTTCGCCGAGAACAAATTCGAAATCCTGGCACCGACGACCTCGCACCAACTGGAACTGGGCCTCAAGCATGACTGGCAAGGCCTGAGCTTCAGCGCCGCACTGTTCCAGATACGCCAGGCATACCAGTACGCGCGCCCGGACGGCGCCGGCACTTTCACCTACGTGCAGCAAGGCCAGGAGAAGAACACCGGCCTGGAACTGGGCGCCAGCGGCTGGGTGACCTCGAACCTGCAGGTGCAGGCCAGCGCTGCGGCGATTCGGGCGCGGGTGCAGAACAGCGACACCGATGCCTATGAAGGCCACCAGGCGATCAACGTGCCCAGGTTCCGGGCGGCGCTGCAGGCGGAATACACCCTGCCGATACCGGGCTTGGCACTGCTGGGCGGGGCGCGCTACAGCGCCAGCAAGTATGCGAGCCAGGCGGGGAATGTGGAAGTTGGTGGGTATACGGTGTTCGATGTGGGTAGCCGCTACCGCACGCGCATTGGAGGGTATGACACGGTGCTGCGGCTGACTGTGGATAACGTATTCGACAAGCGTTATTGGCGTGATGTGGGGGATTACCTGGGGGATAACTACCTGTTCCAGGGGGCGCCGCGGACGGCTCGGCTGTCGGCTTCGGTTACCTTCTAGACTTTTTGGGGCTGCTTTGCAGCCCTTTCGCCGGCAAGCCAGCTCCCACCTCGACCGCATTGACCTTAAGCCATGCGCAACCCCTGTGGGAGCTGGCTTGCCGGCGATTGGGCCGCAAAGCGGCCCCAAAGGGCGTGAAAACAAAAAGCCCCCGGCTTCTCAGCTCGGGGGCTCTTCGTAGAATGTGGCGGTGAAGAAGGGATTTGAACCCTTGATACGATTTCTCGTATACACACTTTCCAGGCGTGCTCCTTCGACCACTCGGACACTTCACCGTTTCTCTTCAAGCCTTGCAGCCTGTCGAGGTGCGCTAATTTAGTGAAAGACTTTCCCTTTGGCAAGCATTTTTTTCAATTTTTTCATGCATTTGCACTTGAGCCCCGGCGAACGCTGACCGACCAGTCAGCCTTACTGCTTTACCTCGCCCCTGGCGCTGGGTAACGTCGTCGCCACGCCAACAAAAGGACTCTGCCATGAGCGAGCTGATTACCTACCACGCCGAAGACGGCATCGTTACCCTGACCCTGAACAACGGCAAGGTCAACGCCATCTCGCCAGACGTCATCGCCGCCTTCAACGCCGCGCTAGACCGCGCCACGCAGGAGCGTGCGGTGGTGATCATCACCGGGCAGCCGGGCATCCTGTCTGGCGGCTACGACCTCAAGGTGATGACCAGCGGCCCCAAGGAAGCAGTCAGCCTGGTCACCGCCGGTTCCACCCTCGCCCGCCGCCTGCTTTCGCACCCGTTCCCGGTGGTAGTCGCCTGCCCGGGCAATGCCGTGGCCAAGGGTGCCTTCCTGCTGCTGTCGGGCGACTATCGCATTGGCGTCGAAGGGCCGTACAAGGTGTGCCTGAACGAAGTGCAGATCGGCATGACCATGCACCATGCCGGCATCGAACTGGCCCGCGACCGCCTGCGCCGCTCGGCCTTCCACCGCTCGGTGATCAATGCCGAGGTGTTTGACCCGCAGGGCGCGGTGGACGCAGGCTTCCTCGACAAGGTCGTGCCGGCCGAGCAGTTGCAGGAAGCGGCACTGGCGGCGGCGCGAGAGCTGAAGAAGCTGAACATGCTGGCGCACAAGAACACCAAGCTGAAGGTGCGCAAAGGGCTGCTGGAAGCGCTGGACAAGGCGATCGAACTGGACCAGCAGCATATGGGTTAGCCGGGCCGGCCTCTTCGCGGGCTTGCCCGCTCCCACAGGGACAGCGCCAGAGCCGAGGGCAACGCTGTACCTGTGGGAGCGGGCAAGCCCGCGAAGAGGCCGCAGCAGGCTTGCACCAGGGTTTGCCCCAACCAGTGCACATCCGTACACTGCCCGGCGACTGTCTGGTGTGAGTCGTACCATGCTTTATTCATTGCGCATGTTCCTGCTGGCGCTGCATTTCCTTGTGGTTGGTACCCTGGGCCTGGTCATTGGCCTGTGCCGTCCCTTCAACCCCGACAACAGCCGCCTGTTCGCCCGCCTCTACAGCCTGCCGGCCACCTGGCTGATGCGTATCAGGGTCAAGGCCGAAGTCGGTCCGCTGTGGGATCAGCCGCCAGGCTGCGTGATCGTCGCCAACCACCAGTCCAACTTCGACCTGTTCGTGCTAGGCCAGGTGGTGCCGCAGCGCACCGTCGCCATCGGCAAGAAAAGCCTGGGCTGGATCCCGCTGTTCGGCCAGCTGTTCTGGCTGGGTGGCAACGTGCTGGTCGACCGCAAGAACGCCTACCAGGCACGCAAGGCCATGCAGAAGACCACCCGGGTGCTGCAGGACGATACCTCGATCTGGATTTTCCCCGAAGGCACGCGCAATCCCGGCGAGCACCTGCTGGCCTTCAAGAAAGGCGCGTTTCACATGGCCATCGAGGCCGGTGTGCCGATCGTGCCGGTATGCGTCAGCCGCTATGCCGGGCGCCTGAGCCTGAACAGCTGGCGCCAGCGCACGGTGATCGTGCGCTCGCTGCCACCGATCGCCACGGCGGGCATGACCCTGCAGGACCTGCCGGCGCTGATCGAACAGTGCCGCGGGCAGATGCAGCAATGCATCGACCGCATGGAAGGGGAACTGGCCAAGCGCTAGGTTGCTCTTGAGCCCACTACAGCCCAAGCTGTAACCCGTGTCCAACCGGAATAAGCGAACAACCATGGGTCGAGTCGTGGCATCGGCGGTGTACAGCGCCGGCAGAAAGGTCACCAACATCAGCATCGATGAAGGCAGCGAGTGGGCGCGCAAGCCGGGGCACTTTGTATGGATCGGCCTGGAGGAGCCCAACGCAGAGGAGCTGGCCAACCTGCAGTGCCAGTTCAACCTGCACGAACTGGCTATCGAAGACGCCCTGGAAAAGCACAGCCGGCCCAAGCTGGAAACCTTCGGCGACGCCCTGTTCATCGTCACCTACTCGCCGGTGCGCCACGAAGGCAAGCTGGAGTTCATCGAAACCCACATCTTCGCCGGCAACGGCTACATCATCACCTGCCGCAACGGCCACTCGAAATCCTATGCACTGGTGCGCCAGCGCTGCGAGGCGCGGCCGTTGCTGCTGGAGCACGGCGAAGACTTCGTGCTGTACGCCCTGCTCGATTTTGTCACCGAGAACTACCAGCCGGTCAGCGAGGCCATTCATGGCGAGATCGAAGAGCTGGAGCAGAGCGTTCTGGGCGGTTCGCTGCAAGAGGACGATATCCGCCGCTTGCACAGCCTGCGCCGCGACATCCTGCGCCTGCGCCGCTACGTGGCACCGATGGTGGAAGTGAGCGAGGAACTGCAGCGCCTGAGCTTCCCGTTCATCGACAAGAACATGCGCCCGTACTTCCGTGATGTGCAGATCCACGTGACGCGGCAGATGGAGGACCTGGCAGGCATCCGCGACATCGCCAGCCAGACCATCGAGATCGGCATGCTGCTGGAGTCGTCACGGCAGAGCATCGTGCAGCGCAAGTTTGCAGCCTGGGCGGCGATCCTGGCGTTCCCCACGGCAATTGCCGGGGTTTACGGGATGAACTTCGAGAACATGCCGGAGCTGGGGTGGCACTATGGGTACTTCGGGGTGCTGGGGGTGATTGCGGCGGGGTGTTCGGGGTTGTATGCCAGCTTCAAGAAATCGGGCTGGCTTTGAGATTGTCGGGGCGCTTTGCGGCCCTTTCGCCGGCAAGCCAGCTCCCACAAGGACCGCACAAGTCTCAGGCCTGTGATGCCCCTGTGGGAGCTGGCTTGCCGGCGATTGGGCTGCGAAGCAGCCCCCGGCCCCTCACGCCGCGTCGTGTTTGCTCACCGGCTGCTGGATAAACCGCAACATCCACTCCCCCACCAGGTCGCCCTGGTGCTCGGTGGCCAGGCTGGCCACGGCCTTGTGGTACACCTCATCACCCAGATACTGCTGGCGCGCATCGAGCAGTGCGCGGGAGTAGTCGTGCACGAACTCGGGGTGCCCCTGGAAGCACAGCACCTGGTCACGAATGTGGTACGCAGCGTTCGGGCAGAAATCGCTGGAGGCGATCACCGTGGCGCCTTCCGGCAGCTCGGTCACCTGGTCCTGGTGGCTGATCAGCAAGGTCAGCTCCGACACCTCCGGGTCCATCCACGGCGCATGGGCCGCCAGCGAATAGCGGTGGATACCCACGCCCCAGCCCTGCTCGGCACGCTCGGCCTTGCCACCCAGGGTCAACGCCAGCAACTGGTGGCCGAAACACACACCCAGCAGCTTCTCGCCACGCTCGTACAACTTCAGCAGGTAGGCCTTGAGGGTCTGGATCCACGGGTCGGTACCAAACGAGTCGGCCTTGCTGCCCGTCACCAGGTAGGCATCGAACACTTCGTTGTCGGCGGGGTAATCGCCATTCATCACGTTGTACACACGAAATTCGGCGGCGATCGGCTGACGCGAGAAGAGCTGCTCGAACATCCTGCCGTAGCCCTGGTACTGCGCGGTCAACTCCGGTCGCAGGACATCGGTTTCAAGGATGCAGATGCGTAACGACATAGGGGTAGTCCTGAACGACATGGGTGGGAATCTGCTGTAGAGACTGACGCGAAAGGCACGTACAAGCAAGTAGGCCGCACTGACGAACGGTCACATTTCGTCGGTGCCCTGCTGGCACTTGCGCCACCGTCTAGCCAGAGCATGCCAGCTGGCTGGCACTTGGCCTCATAGCCAGACGAAATCAACGAACTACAGTATTAGAACAAAGGGTTCTCAAACATGGATGACGCACACCCTACTGTTGGTTGTATATCCACTTTCAAGAGGCAGGCAGTTCAGGCGTCACGCAACGCCACTGCGATCGACCCGAAGCGCGACAGGGAAGCCAACGGGTATTCAGGAATAACAACAAGAAGGCGGTCCGCCATGTTCAGACAATCGAAAATTCGCCAAGCTGGGCTCATTCTCTTCGCCACGACTTTGCTGCTGATCCTGCCGAACCTCACACGTTTGTTCGGCTGACTGCCGCTGTGGCGCCAACAGGCAACGCACAGGTAACCTGCTGGCCTTGATGGTCGGAGATTATCCATGCGCCACTGCCTTGCACTGTTAGTGTTGCTTCTGAGCCTGCCGCTGTCGGCGGCGCAACTGCACCTTGAACTGGGCTCCACGACGCGCCAGTGGAGCAGTGCCGAACTGCTCGACCACCCGCAGGCCCGGGACATCAGCATCGACCAGGACGTTTCCTACAAGCAGCCCATGCATTATCGGGCGGTGCCGCTGGCCGCGCTGCTGGATGGCGTGAACGCCAGCGACCACCTGCAGGCGGTGGCGCTGGACGGTTTTGCCGCCGAAATGCCGGCGGCGCCACTGTTGCAGCACGGGCCGGCACAGGCCTGGCTGGCGGTGGAGGAGCCGGGCCGGCCGTGGCCACCACTGGGCCAGGGCAAGCCGAGTGCGGGGCCGTTCTACCTGGTGTGGACTGCACCGCAGGCAGGCGGCATCCGCCCGGAGCAGTGGCCGTTCCAGATTTCCACGATTCGCAAGCTGGCTTCTGTCGAGGCGCGTTTTCCGGCGCTGCTGCCCGACCCGAAGCTGCCGGCCGACAGCCCGGTGCGCCGGGGCTTTGCCTTGTTCCAGCAGAACTGCCTGGCGTGTCACCGGCTGAACGGCGCGGGGGATGCCCAGGTGGGGCCGGACCTGAATGTGCCGCATAACCCGACCGAGTATTTTCGGCCTGAATATCTACGCCAGCTGATTCGTGACCCACAGAGCCTGCGGCAGTGGCCGCAGGCGAAGATGCCGGGGTTTGCAGAAAGTGTCTTGAGTGAAACGGAGCTGGATGAATTGCTGGCCTATTTGAGGCATATGACTGGGCGCAGGCCTTGAGGGCCGTGTGTGCTTCTTCGCGGGCTTGCCCGCTCCCACAGGATCACCACAGGCTTGAAGGCCGTGAGATACCTGTGGGAGCGGGCAAGCCCGCGAAGAAGGCAACACAAAACTCTCAGGCTATGGGCCGCTCCTGCTTGACCCCCCACCCTTCCACCTCACCGCCATAAGGTGTCACCAGCTGCTCGAAGGCCTCTTCGAAGTCGCCAATACCGCCATGGGTGGCATACATGACCTTGCTCAGCTCCAGATGCCAGGCACCGTCGCCCAGCTCCTTCACCTGGGCATTCAGCGATTCACCGCGAAACTGCCCGGCCGCGCGGCGGGCCCCTGCTTCGTCGGGGAATATGGCGTAGAACTCGATGGGGTGGATCTGGGTGAAGTCGAAACCGCCTGCCTTCATCTGGCGCAGGACGTTGCTGCTGATATCGTCGTTCTGGCTGCTCATGAAACGTCCTCCTGAATAATGCGATGGATAGACTTTCCGTGCACTACGCACCTGCCGGCAGCGGCCGGGCAGTTCGAGCTGATGCAAGACGCGAAGGGATGCGGTGCCGACCCGCAGAATAGGCCGGCACCTTCTTGCAGCGTAGTGCCTGCCAGGGCACCACGCAAACGTGTGGTTCAGGGCGTTTCGTGGATGCTGGTGATGGTCACGCCACTCTGTTCCTTGAGCCAGCGTGCGGTGGGTGAAACAGTGCGGTCCTGGAAGTCGTTGAGGTCCAGCTCGTCCATCACCGGGAACAGGTGCGAACGGATGGCCCGCGCGGCGTCCTCCTCGCTGGGGCACTGGTCGCCGTGCAGCGTCAGGGTGGTGAGCACGCCCTTCTGGTCGGCAAAGATGACTTCCCACTCTTTCATTGAACGAACCCTCTAAGTCAACGAACACCGGGTGTGTGATGCCTGAAACAAGTGACCTTGAGGTGGGGAGAATGTTCAGTCTGAGGGATTTGTGTTGGGCCCATTCGCGGGCACGCCCGCTCCCACAGGGCCACCACAAGGTCCGAAACCTGTGCTGTACCTGTGGGAGCGGGCGTGCCCGCGAATGGGCCGTGAAACGGCCCCGATCTACTTCGGCGTGCCGTGCACTACACCGGCAGTGTTATCCAGCAAGCTCTTGGTCGCGGTCTGGATATACGCTTCCAGCTTCTTCAGCATTTCCGGCTGGTCCGGGCTTTCGATCAGCTCGGCCTTGAACTCGCTGCCCAACTGGTAGCGGTACATGCGCGGGGTCATGTCCTTGGACTCGATCAGGATGCGGTCGCCCTGCACCAGGCCGACGATCTGCTCGCTGCCCGATGGCTTGATCATGCCCACGCCCTGGTCGCCCTCAGGCAGGTTGAGCAGGTCGCGACCCCAGCACTGGTGACGGGCCTGGCCACCCAGGCGGCCCATGATGGTCGGCACGATGTCGACCTGGGTACCCACGGTGTGGTTGACCGCACCGAACTTCTCCTGGATGCCCGGGGCAATCAGCAGCAGCGGCACGTTGAAGCGGCCCAGGTCCAGCTCGGTGACCTGCTGGTGGTTGCCAAAGCCATGGTCGCCAACGATGACGAACAGGGTTTCCTTGAAGTACGGCTCCTTGCGCGCCTTCTCGAAGAACTGCCCCAGCGCCCAGTCCGAATAGCGCATGGCGGTCAGGTGCTCGTCCAGGCGGCCCTGGCCGGTTACCGGCTCTACCGGCAGGTCCTTGGGCAGCGCGTACGGGGTGTGGTTGGACAGGGTCTGCAGCAGCGCGTAGATCGGCTTCTTGCCATCGTGCTTGGCCAGCTCTTCGGCGCCGCGGTCGAACATGTCCTGGTCGGACACGCCCCAGGTCGGGTCGGAGAACACCGGGTTGACGAAGTCGTTACGGCCAATGAAGGTGGTCATGCCTTGGTTGCCGAAGAACCCGGACTGGTTGTCCCAGGCAAAGTCGCCGTTGTAGACGTACACGTCGTCGTAATCGCGGGCGCTGAGCAAGGCTGGCAGGCCGGACAGCTTGTGGCCGCCTTCCGGGGTCTGCATCAGGTATTCGAAGCCTGGCAGGTTGGGGAAGCAGGCCATGGTGGCGAACATGCCCTGGTGGGTATGGGTGCCGTTGGAGAAGAAGCGGTCGAACAGCAGGCCCTCTTTGGCCAGCTTGTCGAAGTACGGGGTGATGTTGTTGGGGCTGCCCAGCGCGCCCACCGAGTGGCCGGCGAAGCTTTCCATCAGGATCACCACCACGTTCTTGATCGGCAGGGTGCGCTCGGCCGGCGGCACGAAGTCGCGGCGGATGGCAGCCTCGTCGGCATCGACCAGGGTGTCGTTGGCGGTCAGCAGCTGCTCGCGCACGCTCTGCGTGGCCACGTCCTGCTCCAGCACCGGCTTCCAGATGTTGGCGCGGTCTTCGCCGAAGCGGCTCTTGGCAGCATCGATCAGGGTCAGGGTGCCGTTCAGGCCCAGCTGGTTGACGAAGTTGGAATCGGTGGTGAAGGCATCACCCCAGCGCATCGGCGGGCCCTGGCGCAGGGTGCCACGGGCAGCGACCACGGCCACCAGCAGGATCACCATGAACACCGCCAGGCGGTTGTACCACGGCGCCGCGCGGCGCTGCAGAGTGACCTCGCCTGCGCCATTGCCCCGGGTCATGCGGTCGATGCCCTTGAACAGCAGGCTCAGCAGCCAGGTGCCGAACAGCCAGGCCAGCAGGTAGCGCACCACCGGGAAGCCGTACCAGAGCATGCTCAGCACGGTTTTCGGGTCTTCCTTGATGTACTGGAACACCAGGCCGTTGAGGCGCTGGTGGAACTCGCGATAGAAGTCCATCTCCATCAGGCCGAGGAACATCACCACGCTCGACGTGATGGTCAGCCAGAAACGGAACAGGCCACGCCGGGCCATGGCCCAGGGGCTGAGGATGGCCAGCAGCAGCGGAATGCTGATGTACACCACCACCCGCAGGTCGAAGCGCAAGCCGTTGAGGAAGCCTTCGGCGACGGTCGCGTTGGGGGTATCGCCGATCATGTCGCTGTTGTAGACCAGCAGCGCCAGGCGCACGAGGCTGAGCATCAGCATGATCACCAGGCCGCTGAGCAGCGTGTAGGCCAGGTGGGATTTCAGGGTGGGCGAGAACGACGCTCGCGCGCCCCGTTGCTTCAAGGCGTCCGGGTTAGCCATGAATGGGAAGGTCCTAGGATTGCGGGTTTGCGGAGATGGCGCAGGTGTATACCAACGCAGCATTGTGCGGGTGCGGATTCTGTTTAAACCAATGTGAAAATTTTGTCACGGGGGTGTTGCCGCTTTTGTCTGTTACGGCCTCTTCGCGGGCACGCCCGCTCCCACAGGGGGATCACTGCCCTCGGTGCCGGTGATATCCCTGTGGGAGCGGGCGTGCCCGCGAAGAGGCCAGCACAGCCATTCAGATCCGCACATTCCCCCGCGGCCCGGCGATCGCCCAGATCACCAGGCCCACCACCGGTAGCAAGGCGATCAGCAAGATCCACAACACCTTGATGCCCACTTCGCTGCCACTCTTGATCACATTGAGGATGGCCCAGATATCCAGCGCCAGGATGATCAGCCCGACAAGGCTGTTGAACGTCGACCCCATGCCTAAACTCCTGTCCAGAGGCTTTGCCACAGCATAGCCAGCTATCACGTCGATAGAAGGGAATCCTTGGCCGTTTGCGCGGGTCACTGCTTAAACTGCTGTATCCATCGATTTCGAGGTTGCCATGCCCCCCGCTCATACCCACCCCGTTGCCCTGCCCTCGCCCGTCAGCGCCTGGCGCCAACAGATGCACGACAATCCATGGATAGGCGCCGGCCTGGCCCTGAGCCTGCTGGTGGTACTGGTGCTGCTGGGGGCAAGCCTGTGGAACGCAGTGAACGGCGACCACGCCGAGAACCTGCACCTGGCCGCACTGGGCGGGTTGTCCGGCTTTGGCGCCACGGCGCTGGGCGCGGTGCTGGCGGTGGTGCTGCGCGATGTCAGGGCGCGCACCCAGGATGTGATGCTGGGTTTTGCCGCCGGCATGATGCTGGCGGCCAGTTCGTTTTCGCTGATTCTGCCGGGCCTGGATGCCGCCCGCGAAATTACCGGCAACGGCCCGGCCGCGGCCTTTACCGTGGTGCTGGGCATGGGCCTGGGCGTGCTGCTGATGCTGGGCCTGGACCGCTTCACCCCGCATGAACACGAAAGCACCGGCCCGTGCGGCCCGGAGGCCGAGCGCATCAGCCGGGTGTGGTTGTTCGTGCTGGCGATTACCCTGCACAACCTGCCTGAGGGCATGGCCATTGGCGTGAGCTTTGCCAATGGCGACATGAACATCGGCCTGCCGCTGACCAGCGCCATCGCCATCCAGGACATCCCCGAGGGGCTGGCCGTGGCGCTGGCCTTGCGCGCTACCGGGTTGTCGAACCTGAAGGCTGCACTGGTGGCGATCGGGTCGGGGCTGATGGAGCCGCTGGGTGCGGTGATCGGCCTGGGGATTTCAACCGGCTTTGCCCTGGCCTACCCGGTGAGCATGGGGCTGGCGGCGGGGGCGATGATCTTTGTGGTTAGCCACGAGGTGATTCCCGAAACCCACCGCAATGGGCACCAGACAGCGGCGACCCTGGGGTTGATGGGTGGGTTTGCGGTGATGATGTTCCTCGATACCGCGCTGGGCTGAAGTTCTGGGCTGACTGTACCGGCCATATCGCCGGCAAGCCAGCTCCCACAGGTACAGCACAGGTTTCGAACTCTGTGGTGATCCTGTGGGAGCTGGCTTGCCGGCGATAGGGCCATCAGCCTTTAGATGTGTACAGCCACTTTCAATGCCTCCAGGGCAGGCTCGACCTTGATCCCCACCTCTGCCCCCAGCTCCAGCACCCGCGCCAGGTCTTTCTGCCCCACCATCACCATCTGCAGCTCGTCATCCAGCAACTGGCTGAAGTTGAGCAGCACATAACCACCGGCCTCTTTGTTCAGAGCGCCCATCTGCACCTGGATGCGGTTGAGTGCGGTCAGCGGCTCGGTGCGGGCCAGTTGCTTGGGCTTGAGGGTGAACGGCACACTCTGGTCGAACGAATCGCTGATCTGCTGGAACAGGTCCTGGTAGCTGTCGGCCTGGAACACCACGGTGTCCGGCAGGCTGCCCAGCACCACCCATTCGCCCAGCGGGATGGGGAAGCTGTCGTCGTAGTTGATGTCGGGGTTGGCGGCCAGGAAGGCGGCGGGGTCGGCGTAGGCCTGGGCGGCCTCGTCGGCGATGCGCTCGATGTCTTCCTCGCGCATGCAGCCAGCGCCAATGAGGCTGATGAATTCGAGCAACTGAGTTTTCATGAAAGGGGGCCTGCGACGGGTGAAAAGTCGCCAAGGATAGCCGCAAATGCCCCCTTGCGGTTAGCCGGCCAGCACTTGCAGGCGCGCTGCGGCGTCCACGGCCCCCATGGTTTGCGCTGCCATCAACGCGGTGGTACCACGGGCATCCTGACGGGCCGGGTCGGCCCCCTGGGCCAGCAGGTAGTCGAGGATTTCGCTGCGGTTGAACATGGCCGCCAGCATCAGCGCGGTGCGGCCATCCTGCGCGGCGGCGTCCACCGGTACGCCGTGCTCCAGCAACAGGCGGATCATGGCCAGGTCGCCCTTGAACGCGGCACCGGCGATGGGTAGCTGGCCGTTATCGTTGGCAATCAGCGGGTCGGCGCCATGCGCCAGCAGCACGCGCACTGCGTCGTGGTGGCCGTGGTAGCTGGCCAGCATCAGCAGGGTGTCACCCTTGTGGTTGCGCAGGTTGGCCGGCATGCCGCTGGCAAGCAGGCGCCCGAGCATCTCGGCATCGCCTTGGCGAGCACGTTCGAACACCTGCTCGGCGAAGGCGGCGGTTTCGTCGTCAGTCATGGTGGCAGGCGTGGGTTGGCTGGACATTTGGAACCTCCTGGCAGAAATCGTTGCCCAAGTCTTTGTCAGGCAAGGCTGCCGGGTCAAAGGTTCAGATTCTATCGGGCCGATAGCTGGCCACGGGTCGTGCAATATGCACTGTGCAAAATGCACGACCGTGCAGCTTGCACGACAGCGTTTTGGAAAAAAATGCGTAAACAACTGAATTTAAAGGGATTTTTCAGAAAAAAATTCCTGGCACGGTCACTGCAACAATCAACTCACGTCTGCCACGCAACAGCCAGGAGTTGATATGGACCTCATCCAGGAAAAGTTCGTTTCGGTATTTTCGGCCTACCAGGTAAATACCCAGGCCCGGCCCGACGGCGGTGTGCTGCTGACCCTGCGCGCTGCTGATGGCAAGGTCACCCGCCGGGTACTGACCTATACGCAATTGCACAGTGCCGAACAGCTTTCGTGGGCGATCAGTGCGATTCGCCGGGATCTGGCCGAACAGGCCAGTGAACTGCCGGTGATTTCGATGCTGCAGAGCCAGCAGCGGTTTGCCTTGCCGACTTATCGCTGAGTTTTGTGTTGGTTTATCTGGCCTCTTCGCGGGCTCGCCCGCTCCCACAGGGATATCGCCGAGCCTGAGGGCAGCGCTATCCGTGTGGGAGCAGGCGAGCCCGCGAAGAGGCCGGCAAAGCCATCACAACTCATCAATGCCCAGAAACGCCCGCGCAGTCACATCCCCGGTAAACCTCGGCTGCATCCCCTGCTCGCTGCCATACAACCGCAACGCCAGGCAAAACGGCGCATCGCCCAGCTCGACCCAGCGCCGGGTCCCCGCTGGCACCACCAGCTGGTCACCCTTCTCGCACAGCACCGAATACACCCAATCCCCCAAACGCAGGCCAACCTGCGCCCGCCCGCTGATCACGGCAAACACCTCGTCGGCGTCATGCACATGCTCATCGCGCACATCCACCTGCGCCGGGGCCTCGCCGTCACGGTTGAGCACCACGAAGGCTTTGCTGCCATGCGCCGTCATCAACTGGTCCAGGTGCCCGCGGCAGGCCTCCAGCACCTCGTCCTGGGCCGTGCCCGGGCGCACCCGCAGGCCATGCTCGGCCTGGGTAAAGCGCACGCCCTGCTCGGCCAGGGTGGCGGCGATGTCGTCGTGGTGGGTCAGCACCTTGTTCGGCAGTTCCGGGCTGGAGGGGTGGAAAACGCTGAGAATGCTCATCAGGGGCGGGTCCTGGTCGGTTGCGAACAAAGGGCAATGATAACGGCTGCAGCCAAGGCTGCGGCACTGGCCATACCAAAGGTGAAGGTGGGCCCCAGCAGTTTCCAGCTGTAACCCGAATACAACGCCCCCAGCGCACCGCCAGTGCCCGACAGCGCCGCATACAGCGCCTGGCCCTGGCCCTGCTGGCGGGCGCCGAAGCTTGCCTGGACGAAAGCGATGCTGGCGGCATGGAAGCAGCCGAAGGTGGCAGCATGCAGCACCTGGGCGAACACCAGCACCGCCGGCTCACCGGCCAGGTTGCCCAGCAACAGCCAGCGCAGCGCCGCCAGCACGAAGCTGGCCAGCAGCACCTGCTGCACCGAAAAGCGCGCGAAGATGCGGCTCATGGCCATGAACACCAGTACTTCGGCCACCACCCCCAGTGCCCACAGCAAGCCAATGGCACCCCGGGCATAGCCCAGGTGTTCCAGGTGCAGGGTGAGGAAGGTGTAGTACGGCCCGTGGCTGAGTTGCATCAGTGCCACGCAGGCGTAGAACGCGATCACCCCGGGCGCCCGCAGCTGCTGCAGGAAGCCGCCCGCGCCGCTGCGCTCGCCCTGCTCCACCGGCTGGGCATTGGGTACCCACAGGCTGGCGGCGACGATGCCGGCCATGATCGTGACCAGCGCCACCGGGTAGATATCCAGGCTCAGCCACTCGAACAGCCGGCCCAGGCCGACCACGGTAAGGATGAAGCCGATCGAGCCCCACAGGCGCACCTGGCTGTAGCGCGCGGTTTGCCCGTGCAGGTGGGCCAGGGTGATGACCTCGAACTGCGGCAGCACCGCATGCCAGAAGAACGCGTGCAGGGCCATGACCAGCGCCAGCCAGGCGTAGCTTTTGCCAAGGAAGATCAGGGCGAAGGTGGCCAGGGTCGACATTGCGCCCAGGCGCACGATCAGCAGGCGCTGGCCGGTGCGGTCACCCAGCCAGCCCCACAGGTTGGGGGCGATGCAGCGCATGAGCATGGGGATGGCCACCAGCTCGCCGATGCGTGCTGGAGAGAAGCCCAGGTGGTCGAAGTACAGCGCCAGGAACGGGGCGGTGGAACCGAGCAGGGCGAAGTAGAACAGATAGAAGCTGGACAGGCGCCAGTAGGGGATTGGTTGCATGGGGTGGCCTATGGGGTTGCCGGTACTGGCCCTATCGCCGGCAAGCCAGCTCCCACAGGTACCCCACAATGTTCAGGCTTGTGGTAATCCTGTGGGAGCTGGCTTGCCGGCGATAGGGCCAGTGCAAGCGAATCAGAGCTGGCCCAGCACCGGGGTATTCACCTTCACATCGGCATTCTGCGCGCGGTGGCGCAGCAGGTGGTCCATCAGCGCGATGGCCATCATCGCCTCGGCGATCGGCGTGGCGCGGATGCCCACGCACGGGTCGTGGCGGCCTTTGGTGATGACGTCCACCGGGTTGCCGTCGATGTCGATGGAGCGGCCCGGGGTGGTGATGCTGGAGGTCGGCTTCAGCGCCAGGTGGGCAACGATCGGCTGGCCCGAGGAAATACCGCCGAGGATGCCGCCAGCATTGTTGCTGAGGAAGCCTTCCGGGGTCAGTTCGTCACGGTGCTCGGTGCCGCGCTGGGCCACGCTGGCGAAGCCGGCGCCGATTTCCACGCCCTTGACCGCGTTGATGCTCATCAGCGCGTGGGCCAGTTCGGCGTCGAGGCGGTCGAAGATAGGCTCGCCCAGGCCCGGCATGACGCCTTCGGCGACCACGGTGATCTTGGCACCCACCGAGTCCTGGTCACGGCGCAGCTGGTCCATGTAGGCCTCCAGCTCCGGCACTTTGCTCGGGTCAGGGCTGAAGAAAGCATTCTGCTCCACCGACTCCCAGGTCTTGAACGGGATTTCGATCGGGCCCAGCTGGCTCATGTAGCCGCGCACGGTAATGCCCTGGGTGGCCAGGTATTTCTTGGCGATGGCACCAGCGGCCACGCGCATGGCGGTTTCGCGGGCCGAGCTGCGGCCACCGCCGCGGTAGTCGCGGATGCCGTACTTGTGGTGGTAGGTGTAGTCGGCGTGGGCCGGGCGGAACAGGTCCTTGATCGCCGAGTAGTCCTTGGACTTCTGGTCGGTGTTGCGGATCAGCAGGCCGATCGAGCAGCCGGTGGTGCGGCCTTCGAACACGCCGGAGAGGATCTCCACCTCATCGGCTTCCTGGCGCTGGGTGGTGTGCCGGCTGGTGCCGGGCTTGCGCCGGTCGAGGTCGTGCTGCAGGTCGGCGAGGGAAATTTCCAGGCCCGGTGGGCATCCATCGACAATGGCGACCAACGCCGGGCCATGGCTCTCGCCAGCGGTGGTGACAGTGAACAGCTTGCCGTAGGTATTGCCGGACATGGACGCTCCGCGAGATCTGCCTGAAGTGAACGAAAGCGGCAGTATACAGATGGATTGATCGCCTGTGCTGGCCTCTTCGCGGGCTCGCCCGCTCCCACAGGTACCCCACACGACTTGGGCCTGTGGTAAACCTGTGGGAGCGGGCGAGCCCGCGAAGAGGCCGAACCTGCCAGGCAAGGCCCGAGAACCTTCCCGCAAACACTGGGTCAAACCCTCATCTCCCCATGTAGTACCGCATGATGTCGCGCCTCGTCGCCCTCTTCTTTCTGCTGTGCACCGGTCTGGCCCAGGCCGCCGCCCCCACCGTGCTGCAACGCCCGATCGACCTCGACACCGACCAGGGCGTGCTGCACGGCAGCCTGCTGCTGCCGCAACAGCCCACCCCGCCACCGGTGGTGCTGATCATCGCCGGCTCCGGCCCAACCGACCGAGACGGCAACAACCCGGCGTCAGGCCGGGTCGACAACCTCAAGCGCCTGGCCCTGCTGCTGGCCAACGAGCACATCGCCAGCGTGCGCTACGACAAGCGCGGGGTGGCCGCCAGCCAGCCGGCCACGCCCGACGAGCGTGACCTGAGCGTGGAGCGCTACGTGGCCGACGTGGTCGCCTGGAGCCACAAGCTCAAGGCCGACCCGCGCTTTGGCCCGTTGATCCTGATCGGGCATAGCGAAGGCGCGCTGATCGCTAGCCTGGCCGCCGAGCAGGCCGGCGCCAGCGCGGTGATTACCCTGGCCGGCAGCGGCCGGCCGCTGGCCGAGGTGCTGCGCGAACAGCTGGCCCAGCGCCTGCCGCCGGCACAACTGGCCGGTGGCAGCGCCCTGCTCGACCGCCTGCAGGCCGGACAGACCAGCCTGGAGGTGCCGGCGCCGCTGCGCCAGGTGTTCCGCCCCAGCGTGCAGCCCTACCTGATTTCGCTGTTCCAGCAGAACCCGGCGGCGGCCTTTGCCCGCCTGCCCATGCCCGCGCTCATTGTGCAGGGGCGCAACGACGTGCAGGTGGGCGTGGTCGACGCCGAACGGCTGAAGGCTGCCAAGCCGGATGCCCAACTGGTGCTGATCGATGGCATGAACCACATGCTGCGCATCAGCCCCAAGGCGATGAGCCAGCAGCGCGACAGCTACCTCAACCCTGAACTGCCGCTGGCAAGGGAGCTTGGCGAGCAGATTGTGACGTTTATCCAGCATTTGCCTTCTGCCTGACCCTCAGGTCTTGGCCGGTACGGCCGATATTTCAGTATTAGCGGAATTTTGGGGCCGCTGGCGCGCCCCATCGCCGGCAAGTCAGCTCCCACAGGAACACAATAGGCCTGAATGCCCTGCGGTCCCTGTGGGAGCTGGCTTGCCGGCGATGGGCTGCGCAGCAGCCCCTGCCGCATGCCCGTACCCAAGGACAAGCCCTGATGACAACCGCCCCCGCCGCCGTAGAGCCGGCCGAAGAGCCCGAGGAAAGCACCGCCCTGCCCTGGGCCGAGCTGGCCGCCGAACATTTCCAGCTGTTGCGCCTGGCCGCCCTGCCCACCGACCGCAACACCGGCGCACGGCCGCTGCGCTTTGTGCAGTTCGGCTATGCCGAACGCCACGACAAGGCCCACAGCCTGTTGCGCATGGAAATCCAGCTGCCCGGGCAGAAGGTGCACAAGGAACAGAACCGCCTGGACATTCGCGTCGACCACACCGCGCGCCTGGTGCGCATTGGCAATGAACATGGCCTGCAACTGGAGCCGCTGAACCGTGGCATCGGCCGCTTCTTGCTGGCCCAGGCCGCGCAGTGGCTGCAGCGCAAGTGGTCGCACTACCAGATCGAGGGCATGGCGCTGCCGAGCAAGGATGCGCTGAACGAAGACTCGCGCCTGCGTCGTGACCACTGTCTGCGCGGGATGGGTATCGAGGTGGAGTACGAGGACAGCCAGCATCTGAAGGGCCGTACCGTGGAAATGACGGTGGGCCAGCTCAAGGGCGCGTGGAACAGCGAGCGCTTGCAGCGAGTGGGGATACTGGACGCTGCCGGCCTGCTGCAGCAGGCTGACCAGCTGTTGCAGGAGAAGGAAGGGCAACTGCGTGAGCGGGATGAACGGGTTGCCAAGTACCAGCGTGAAGATAGTGGGTTGCGCTTTACCATTACCTGCCTGGTGGCGTTTGCGGTGTTCCAGGCGGGGTTGCTGATCTGGATTGCCACGCGCTGAGACCGCGTTGCGGCCATCGCCGGCAAGCCAGCTCCCACAAGTCCACCACGATGCTCGGGCCTGTGATATTCCTGTGGGAGCTGGCTTGCCGGCGATTGGGCTGCAGAGCAGCCCCTTTCAGGTTCAGACCCGGGCCTTGAACAGTTCCTGATGCTGGCGGCACTGCTCGGCAGTCAGCATGAACACCCCATGCCCGCCGCGCTCGAACTCCAGCCAGGCAAAGTCCACTTCGGGGTACAGCGCCTCGACATGCACCTGGCTGTTGCCCACCTCGACAATCAGCAAGCCCTTGTCAGTCAGGTGATCCGCCGCTTCGGCCAGCATGCGCCGCACCAGGTCCAGGCCATCGTTGCCGCAGGCCAGGCCCAACTCGGGCTCGTGGTGATACTCGGCCGGCATGTCGTCGAAGTCCTCGGCATCGACATACGGCGGGTTGGACAGGATCAGGTCGAAACGCTGCCCCGGCAAACCGCCAAAGCCGTCGCCCTGCACGGTGTACACGCGCCCGTCCAGGCCGTGGCGTTCGATGTTCTGGTTGGCCACTTCGAGCGCTTCGAACGACAGGTCGGCCAGCACTACCTCGGCCTCGGGGAACACGTCGGCGGCAACGATGCCGATGCAGCCAGAACCGGTGCACAGGTCGAGAATGCGCGCCGGCTCGCTCGCCAGCCACGGCTCGAAGCGTTTCTCGATCAGCTCGCCAATCGGCGAACGCGGCACCAGCACGCGCTCGTCGACGATGAACGACATGCCGCAGAACCAGGCCTCGCCCAGCAGGTAGGCGGCCGGCACGCGTTCTTCGATACGGCGCTTCAGCAGGTGCTGCAGGCGTACCCGCTCGTCGTCCTCGAGCATGCAGTCCAGGTAGCTGTCGGCCACCTCCCACGGCAGGTGCACCGCCCCCAGTACCAGCAGGCGGGCCTCGTCCCAGGCGTTGTCGGCACCGTGGCCGAAGAACAGGTCGTGCTCGTGGAAGCGGCTGACCGCCCAGCGGATGTAGTCGCGCAGCGTGCGCAGGCGGGATGTGATCACGGGGTACTCCTAATTCAGACCGGACAAAAGTCTAACAGCCCCACCCGCACATTTGTTCCTTTGCCTTACCCAATGGCTAGCCACAAGCCAGTAACCATGCCGCTTGCGTTGTCAACCATTCCCATTGGCGCCAAGGCAGGGGAGAATAGGTATACAAAAGCCCTATCCAAGGAGCCCTTGATGTCCGTTCCAACCACGATGTTTCGCCTCACTGGCCGCGACTACCCGCCGGCCAAGCTGAGCCACGCCAGCCTGATCATCATCGATGCGCAAAAGGAGTACCTCAGCGGGCCCCTGGCGCTGTCGGGCATGGACGAGGCCGTGGCCAACATCGCCAGGTTGCTCGACGCCGCGCGCAAGAGCGGCCGTCCGATCATCCACGTTCGCCACCTGGGCACTGTCGGTGGCCGCTTCGACCCACAAGGGCCGGCCGGCCAGTTCATTCCGGGGCTGGAGCCGCTGGAAGGCGAAATCGTCATCGAAAAACGCATGCCCAATGCATTCAAGAACACCCAGCTGCATGAGACCCTGCAGGCGCTGGGCCACCTGGACCTGATCGTCTGCGGCTTCATGAGCCACTCCAGCGTCAGCACCACGGTACGCCGCGCCAAGGACTATGGTTACCGCTGCACCCTGGTGGAAGACGCTTCGGCGACCCGCGACCTGGCATTCAAGGATGGGGTGATCCCGGCCGCGCAGATCCACCAGTGCGAAATGGCCGTGATGGCCGACAACTTCGCTTGCGTGGCCCCCACCGCCAGCCTGATCTGATCGGCTGGGTACGACCGCCCGGCAGCCGGGCGGAACCCGATGGGCGGCTCCAGGTCGAATTCCGGATATCCACAGAGGAGAGCGGAATGAAGCTCAAAGGCAGTTTCGACGCCAAGCGCCTGCGCCCGCGCGAACCGCGTAACTGGGGCGCCCGCCTGGCGGCCGGCCTGTCGGCCATGCTGGCGACCCTTGGCGTGCTGCTGGCGATGGCCGGGGTCGCCGGCCTGCTGGGCAACTACCCTGCCCTGGCGGAGCTCAATGCCAACAAACCGCTGGCCGGCATCCTCACCGTGGCCGGCCTGCTGCTGCTGTGGCTGGGCGTGCGCTTCTGGCGGCGCAGCCGCATTCGCCTGCGCCGCGGGCGGGAACTGAACCTGTCGCCGCACCTGATGAAGAAGCATGACTGAAACCTGTGCCGGCCCTATCGCCGGCAAGCCAGCTCCCACAGGTACCCCACAAGTCCTCAGGCCCTTGGTAATCCTGTGGGAGCCGGCTTGCCGGCGATAGGGCCCACACAGGCTGCACAAGGCCCCACAGTCGCGTAAACTACGCCGCCCACGTGGAGGCATCATGCAAGACGACGATTTTTCCCTGTTCAAGGCCGAAGTGCGCGGTGTCAAACCGATCACGCACGACCGCGCCGAAGTCGGCAAGCCCAAGGCCGACCGCCAGAAGCTGGCCGGCCTGCGCCAGGCGGCGACCGTGCGCAGTGACAAGGCGCTGGTTATCGACGGCATGTCCGACCAGTTCGTCATCGACGTTGGCGCCGAAGACGAGCTGCTGTGGCGCCGCGACGGCGTGCAGGAAGGCCAGCTGCGCAAGCTGAAGCTGGGGCAGATCCCGTTCGAGGGCAGCCTCGACCTGCATGGCATGACCGTGGAAAAGGCCCGCGAAACCCTGTGGGACTTCATCGCCGAAGCCACCAAACTGGAAGTACGCTGCGTGCGGGTTACCCACGGCAAGGCCGCGCGCCTGGACGGCAAGCGCCCGATGATCAAGAGCCACGTCAACACCTGGCTGCGCCAGCACCCGCAGGTGCTCGGTTTTGCCTCGTGCAACGCCCGCCACGGCGGCACCGGCGCGGTGTATGTGATGCTCAAGCGAACCATGCTCGAAGGCCGCGACGAGTAACGCCGCGCTTGCAGCGCCGCCCTCACCGCCGTACCCTTCGTTTTTGCGATTTTTTCCCACAGGTAGATCCATGTCCCTGGAACAGAACTACACCGAGATCCTCAGCCAGATTGGCGAGGACGTCTCCCGTGAGGGCCTGCTCGACACGCCCAAGCGGGCTGCAAAGGCGATGAAGTACCTTTGCCGCGGTTATGAGCAAACACTGGAAGAAGTCACCAACAACGCGCTGTTCAGCTCTGACAACAGCGAAATGGTGCTGGTCCGGGACATCGAGCTGTATTCGATGTGCGAACACCACATGCTGCCGTTCATCGGCAAGGCGCACGTGGCCTACCTGCCCAAGGGCAAGGTACTGGGCCTGTCGAAGGTGGCGCGCATCGTCGACATGTACGCTCGCCGCCTGCAGATCCAGGAAAACCTCAGCCGCCAGGTTGCCGAGGCCGTGCAGCAGGTAACCGGCGCCGCCGGCGTTGCCGTGGTCATCGAAGCCAAGCACATGTGCATGATGATGCGCGGTGTCGAGAAGCAGAACTCGACCATGATCACCTCGGTGATGCTGGGTGAGTTCCGCGAAAACGCCGCCACCCGCAGCGAGTTCCTCAGCCTGATCAAGTGATTGGCTGCTGACCCCGAGCCGACCCTGCCGGGTCGGCTTTTTCATTTCAGGAGTTGCCCATGATCGTCAAAGCCCTGCGGGTTGGCCTCGGCCAGCTCATCGTGTTCGGCGACTGGATCAGCCGCCCGGCCAAGCGCAAGCGCGACGCCGCCGCCCAAGCCCGCGTCGAGCAAGCGGCCCAGGGCCTGGCGCTGTACCAGTTCCACGCCTGCCCGTTCTGCGTCAAGACCCGCCGTACCCTGCACCGTTTGAACGTGCCGGTGGCGCTGCGCGATGCCAAGAACGACCCGACGCACCGCCAAGCCCTGCAGGAAGGTGGTGGCCGGGTGAAAGTGCCGTGCCTGCGCATTGAAGAAGCGGGCAAGGTGACCTGGATGTATGAGTCCAAGGCGATCATTGCCTACCTGGATGAGCGGTTCGCTTCGGCCTGACAGTTTGCAGGTTTCCTGTACCGGCCCTATCGCCGGCAAGCCAGCTCCCACAGGGATCCCACAGTATTCAGCCCTGTGGTGAACCTGTGGGAGCTGGCTTGCCGGCGATAGGGCCAGTACAGGCTAAAGATCAGCCCACCATCGGCACATGCCGTGGATGGCTGCTGACCCGCTCCAGCCAGGCCCTCACTGCCGGGTAGTCGGCCAGGTCGAACCCGCCCTGCTGCGCCACATGGGTGTAGGCATACAACGCCACATCGGCAATCGAATACTGCTCGCCGACCAGATACGGCGTCATCTGCAGCTGGCGCTCCATGACCCTCAGAGCCTTGTAACCGCCCTTGTGCAGCTTGCGGTACTCCTCCAGGCGCTCGTCTGGCAACCCCAGGTAGAACTGGATGAAACGCGCCACGGCAATGTACGGCTCATGGCTGTACTGCTCGAAGAACTGCCACTGCAACACCTGGGTGCGCAGGCGTGGCTCGGTGGGCAGAAACTCGCTGCCATCGGCCAGGAAGTTGAGAATGGCATTGGACTCCCACAGGTAGCTGCCGTCTTCCAGCCCCAGCACCGGCACCTTGCCGTTGGGGTTCATCGCCAGGAACTCGGGCGTTTCGGTCTCGCCCTTGAGGATGTCCACCGGGTGCCATTCATATGGCCGGCCCAGCAGGCTCAACATCAGCTTGACCTTGTAACAGTTGCCCGACTGGTAGTCGCCATAGACCTTGTACATCACCCCTCCACTCCCAAGCAGTTCTGCATTTGCGCCCAATAGTTGGCGACTGTACGGCTAAAAGCAATGGCCGCTGTATGGCAAGGATCAACCTTGCTCGCTGTAGTCTGAAAAAACTGCTTACACCTTTACAAGGATTTTGTTCATGACCGATGCCACTTCCGCACGCCTTCGGCCCCTGGCAGACAGCTCCCCGTCGGCGGTGGTCGCCGGCTTCATCGCCATGCTCACCGGCTATACCAGCTCGCTGGTGCTGATGTTCCAGGCCGGCCAGGCTGCCGGGCTGACCAGCGCGCAGATTTCGTCATGGATCTGGGCGTTGTCGATCGGCATGGCGGTGTGCAGCATCGGCCTGTCGCTGCGTTACCGCACGCCGATCACCGTGGCCTGGTCCACCCCCGGCGCCGCCTTGCTGATTACCAGCCTGGGCGGAGTCAGTTATGGCGAGGCGATCGGCGCCTACATCACCTGCGCCGTGCTGGTGCTGATCTGTGGCCTGACCGGCAGCTTCGAGCGCCTGGTCAAGCGCATCCCGGCCTCGCTGGCCTCGGCGCTGCTGGCGGGCATCCTGTTCAAGATCGGCAGCGAAATATTCGTTGCCGCCCAGCACCGCACCTTGCTGGTACTGGGCATGTTCTTCAGCTACCTGCTGGTCAAGCGCCTGTCGCCGCGTTACTGCGTACTGGCCGCGTTGCTGGTGGGCACGGTGCTGTCCGGCGCCCTCGGCCTGCTGGACTTCAGCGGCTTCCGCCTGGAAGCGGCCACGCCGGTGTGGACCACGCCAAGCTTCTCGCTGGCGGCGACCATCAGCATTGGCATTCCGCTGTTCGTGGTGGCGATGACCTCGCAGAACATGCCCGGTGTGGCCGTGCTGCGCGCGGACGGCTACCAGGTGCCGGCCTCGCCGCTGATCTCGGCCACCGGCTTTGCCTCGCTGCTGCTGGCACCGTTCGGCTCGCACGGGGTCAACCTGGCGGCGATCAGCGCGGCGATCTGCACCGGGCCACATGCCCATGAAGACCCGGCCAAGCGCTATACCGCGGCGGTGTGGTGCGGGATTTTCTATGGCATTGCCGGGGTGTTCGGCGCGACCTTGGCGGCGTTGTTTGCGGCGCTGCCGAAAGAGCTGGTGCTGTCGATTGCGGCGCTGGCGCTGTTTGGCTCGATCATGAACGGGCTGACCGTGGCGATGAGCGAAGCGCGGGAGCGGGAGGCGGCGGTGATCACCTTCATGGTTACCGCTTCGGGGCTGACCTTGTTCTCGATCGGCTCGGCGTTCTGGGGGATTGTGGCGGGGGTACTGGCCTTGATGATCCTCAACCCGCGCAGGGCCTGAAGGTATTTGTTGCCTGTACTGGCCTCTTCGCGGGCACGCCCGCTCCCACAGGTACACCACTGCCCTCAGGTTCAGTGATATCCCTGTGGGAGCGGGCGTGCCCGCGAAGAGGCCGGTACAGGCAACACAAGCCCCGGACCCAGATCACAACCTGAAATGCCCCACCATCCCCTTCAGGTCGGTACCCAACTGCGCCAGCTCGATACTCGACCGGGCATTGTCCTGCATTGCCAACGCCGCCTGATCGGCACTACCACGGATCTGCGTGACGCTGCGGCTGATCTCTTCCGCCACCGAACTCTGCTGCTCGGCCGCCGCGGCAATCTGCTGGTTCATCTGCTGGATCAATGACACCGCCGCCGCGATGCTGCCCAGCGCGCTTTCCGTCTGCAGTGCATCAGCCACCGCCAAACGCACCAGCTCGGTACTGCCGCGAATCTGCGCCACCGACTGCTGGGCATTGCCACGCAGGCTGGCGACCAGGGTCTCGATCTGCTCGGTAGACTGCCGGGTACGCCGCGCCAGCGCACGCACCTCATCAGCGACCACGGCAAAACCACGGCCCTGCTCACCCGCCCGGGCGGCTTCGATAGCAGCATTCAGCGCCAGCAGGTTGGTCTGCTCGGCCACGCTCTTGATCACTTCCAGCACGTCGCCAATGGTGTGGATCTCGGCACTGAGGCTGTCGATGCCGGCGCTGGCCGTCTCCGCCGCCGACGCCAGTTGTTCGATGCGCTGCATGCTCTGGCGCACCACCTGCTGCCCGGAATCAACCTTCTCGTCCGCAGCCTGGGCCGCCTGCGCCGCCTCTTCGGCATTACGCGCCACATCGTGCACGGTGGCGGTCATCTGTTGCATGGCGGTGGCCACCTGCTCGGTCTCTTCCTTCTGGCTGCCCACCTCGCGGTTGGTCTGCTCGGTCACCGCCGATAGCGCCTGCGCATTGCCGGCCAGTTGCTCGATGCCCTGCTGCAAACCGCTGACAATGCCCGACAGGCCCGCCGCCATCTGCTGCATGGCCTGCATCAGCTGCCCTACTTCGTCACGCCGTGGTGCCTGGGCATCAAAGCTCAGCTCGCCGGCAGCGATGCGCTGGGCGCGGCCAATCACATGCTTGAGCGGGCCGACCACGGCGCGGGTGATCAGCCAGGCGGCCAGCACACCTACCAGCAGCGCCAATGCCGTAGCCAGGCCGATGGCCACGGCATTGCGTTGCAGTTCGCCCTGCAGGGCCTGCTCCTGCCCCAGGTAAGCCTGGTCGACCCGGCTGGTGACTTGTTCGGCACTGGCCTGCAACTGCGCCTTCAAGCCCTGCTCGCGGGCCAGCTGGTCAGTGTATTCGTTGAGTTTTTCCGAGAAGCTGCCGATGTGCCCCGCCACTTCGCCCAGCACACTCTGGTAGCCGGCATCGCTGACAGCTCCCTGCAACTGGCTGACCAGGCTGGCGGCCTCGACGGTCTGGGCGATGCGTTCCTGGCTGACGCCCTCTTCGCCCTTGCGGCTTTTTTCCAGGCGTACCCGCGCTTCGTCCATGGCCTGCAGCATCAGCCGCGACACCTGTGCCACCTGCCCGGCCTGCTCGAGGAACGCGCCACCCTGCTGGCCCTGGGACTGCTTGAGGGTATACACGCCGTCGTCTGCCAGGCCGGCCTGCAGCACATCGAGGTTGTTGGCCACGCTGGACACCGACCAGCTGGCCATGTCCAGCGCCAGCTCCTTGGCCTGCACCGCTTCGACAAAGGCCTCGAATGCCTGGCCGTAGGCGGCCAGGTCGGTTTCCGCCGCCGCCAGCGCCGGCAGGCCACGGGCGCGTTCGGCCAGGCCCTGCAGGCCACTGCGCAAGGCCTCGGCCTGCTGCAGGTCGGAGCGCAGGGCAAAGGCCTGCTCGTGCTGGCGCAAGCGCAGCAGGTCGGTATTGAACTGAGCCAGTTGGCGCAAGCTGTCGAAGCGCTGGCCAACGCTGTGCAGCGCGGCAATGCCAATGGCCGCCACCGCCAGGGTCAGCACCAGCACCAGGGCAAAGCCCAGGCCGAGTTTGCGGGCCATGCCCAGGTTGGCCAGCACACCGTGCTTGCTCGCGCCCATGCCGATTCCCCTTCTGCGTGCGAGGTTATCCCGAAGGCCAAGGGTGGCAACGTTGCCAGCCGATGAACAAGGGCCTGACGTCAGAATAGTGTCAAATAGCTATGAGCATGTCGCTATCAGCTTGGCAGAGGTCGCCCTGCGTGCTGAAGGAAGGCCTGGGCGCGAGAGTCCTGCCCGTAGGCGACATTGATGCGCAGCCAGGTGCTGGCCGTGCCCTGGTAATCGAAGGCGCTGCCGGGGGTGAGCAGCACATCGTGTTCCAGCGCCAGGCGCTCCAGGCTGGCGAAATCCCGGCCCGGCACGCAGGCCCAGACGAACATGCCGCCGTAGGGCTCGCAGAACACCTGCCAGCCCGCCTGCTCCAGCTGGCCGAGCAGCCTGGCCATGTGCTGCCCCAGGCGCACACGCAGCCGCTGCACGCTCTTGCGGTAGCTGCCGTTGGCCAGCATCTGCCCCACCACCTGCTCGGCAAAGCGCGAGGTGCCGATGCCGCTGACCATCTTCAACTCGGCCAGGCGCGCCAGCAACGCGGGGTCGGCGACCAGGTAGCCGACCCGCAGCGAGCTGCTGAGGGTTTTCGAGAAGCTGGCCATGTAGATTACCCGCTGTTCGCTGTCGAGGGTGGCCAGGCGGGTGGCCGGGCCTTCCTGGAAGTCGGCGTAGATATCGTCCTCGATGATGCGCAAGTCGTGCTCGCGGGCCAGCTCCAGCAGGCGATACGCCACCTTGGGCGTCAGGCTGGTGCCGGTGGGGTTCTGGTACAGGCTGTTGATGAACAGGCAGCGCGGCTTGTGCGCCGCCAGCAGGGCTTCGAGGGTGGCCAGGTCCGGGCCTTCGGCGGTGCGCGGCACCGGCAGCATGTGCACTTGGTGCTGGCGCAGCAGGTTGTACAGGTTGTAGTAGCCGGGGTTTTCCACCAGCACCGTGTCGCCCGGGCGCAGCAGGGTGCGCACCAGCAGGTCGAGGCCGTGGCTGGCGCCGTGGGTAGTGAGGATACGTTCGGGGCCGGCGGCGATGCCCAGCTGCGCCAGGCGCTTGTGCAACTGCTGGCGAAGGCTGGCCAGGCCCAAAGGTGGGCAATAGTCGAACAGGTCCTGTGGGTTGCCGCGGCTGACCTGGCGCACTGCCTGGGCCAGTTCGGTGGCGGCGCGCCAACTGCTGGGCAACCAGCCGCAGCCCAGCTTGAGCAACTCGTCATGGCCCTCGCGAAACTGCCGCCAGCTGCCGTCGCCGGCCTCGCCCCAGGGTTGGGCGTCTTCCACGGCCAGGCCGGGTTTGCGCTCGGCGACGAAAAAGCCAGTGCCGTGGCGAGCCTCCAGCCAGCCGCTGGCGACCAGGCGGTCGTAGGCTTCGATCACACACGACGCACTGACCGCCTGGCTGCGGGCCAAGGCCCGGATCGACGGCAGGCGCGCGCCGGGGCGCAGGCGTTGCTGGTCGATCCAGGTTTGCAGGTGGTCGGTGAGTTGCTGTACCAGCGGGGTGGTGCTGGTGCGGTCGAGGGGCAAGTGCATGGGGCAAGTGTTCGCTGGTTTTGAGCGAACAGTTAAGCATAAAAGGGGTGGCGGTGTGTCTGGTGATGGGAATGGGCTGGCATCAGAGTGGGCAGGCCCGGCCCTTTCGCGGGTGAACCCGCTCCCACAGAGATCGCACCCAACCCGAGAGCGGTGCAGTACCTGTGGGAGCGGGTTCACCCGCGAAAGGGCCGGTACAGCCACTACAGAACCAGGATCCCTACCCATGCCCTCCGCCCCGGCCCGCCTGGCCTTCGCCCTCTGCCTGATCACCCTGGCCGTCAACCTGCAGGCCCCGCTGTACATCACCTACGCCGACCTCTCCGGGCAAGGCGCCGCCGCCACCGCAGTGGCCTTCTCCGGCTATGTGCTCGGCGTACTACCCGTGCTGCTGGCCCTGGGCGGGCTGGCCGACCGGGTTGGGCGCCGGCCATTGGTGCTCGCCGCACTGGCCCTGTCGATGGTCGCCACCATGCTGATGCTGCTGGCCCCCAGCCTGCAAACCCTGGGCCTGGCGCGGCTGTTCCTCGGCCTGGGTACCGGCCTGGCCTCGGCCACAGCCACCGCCTACATGGGTGAACTGATGGGCGGCGCGGACAACACCCGCGCCGCCAATTGGGTTACCGCCAGCACCTCGCTGGGCTTTGGCCTGGGCGCGGCGCTGACCAGCCTGTTCCTGCTGCGCGGCCCCAGCCTGACCCCAGGCAGCTTCCACCTGCAACTGCTGCTGGCGGCGCTGGCCATGCTGCTGGTGTGGCGCCTGCCGGACCCACGCCCGGCAGCACGCAACCCCATGCTGCGCCTGCCCTGCTACCCCCGTGGCAGCGTGGCCTATGGCCTGGCCATTTTGCTGGCGTGGGCCTGCGTGGGGCTGGTGATCGCCCTGCTGCCGGGCATCCTGCGCCAGCATGGGCTTAGCGCCTGGTCGGGGTTCTCGACCTTTTGCGTGATCAGCTGCGGGTTGTTGTTCCAGCCCATGGCACGGCGCCTCAGCAGCCGTACGGCCACGTTGCTGGGGCTGGTGATATTGCCGTGCAGCTATGCCGTGCTGGCTTGGGGTGCGGACAGCGGCCAGCTGGGCGCGGTATTGCTGGGTGCGGTGGCGGCCAGTAGTGCGTGCTACGGGTTTATCTACCTGGGCGGGCTGGCGGCGGTGAACGAGCTGGCCGGCAGCGAGAAGATACGAGCCAGTGCCGGATTCTTCCTGCTGGCGTACCTGGGGTTCAGCCTGCCGGTGATCTTTACCGGGCTGTTGAGCGACCGGCTGGGATCACGATTGGCGTTGCTGGTATTTGGTGGGGTGTTGATGGTGGGGTGTGTGGTTGTAGGGCTGGCATTGTGGTGGTCTGCCAGGGCCTCTTCGCGGGTAAACCCGCTCCCACAGGGACATCACAGGACCTGAGGGCAGCGGGGTACCTGTGGGAGCGGGCAAGCCCGCGAAGAAGGCCACGCGGTTTCGGCTCAGATCGCCGTAGCCCCACCATCCACCGCCAGGCAATGCCCAGTAGTGAACGCCGCGCCATCACTGCACAGGTACAGCACGGCACTGGCAATTTCCTCGACCTTCCCTATGCGCCCCACCGGATGCATGGCAGCGGCAAACTCGGCCTTGCGTGGGTCGGCCTCATAGGCACGGCGGAACATGTCGGTGTCGATCACCGCCGGGCACACCGCATTCACCCGGATGCCCTTCTTGGCGTACTCGATGGCCGCCGACTTGGTCAGGCCGATCACCGCGTGCTTGGAGGCGCTGTAGATGCTCATCTTCGGCGCCGCGCCCAAGCCCGCCACCGAAGCGGTATTGACGATGGCCCCACCGCCCTGGGCCAACAGCAACGGCAGCTGGTACTTCATGCACAGCCACACACCCTTCACGTTGACGCCCATGATGGCATCGAACTCCGCCTCGCTGCCCTCGGCCAGGCGGCCCTGCTCTATCTCGATACCTGCGTTGTTGTAGGCATAGTCCAGCCGGCCGTAGGCAGCGATCAGGCGCTCGTGCAGTTGGCGCACCTCGGCGTCACGGGTAACGTCGCAGGCAATGAACAGCGCCTCCCCGCCCGCAGCGTGGATCAGGGCCACAGTGGCCTCGCCACCGGCCGGGTCGAGGTCGGCCACCACCACCTTCAGGCCCTCCCGGGCGAAAGCCAGGGCGGTTGCCCGGCCGATGCCGGCGGCGCCGCCAGTGACCAGGGCTACCTGGCCGGAAAAGGTCATGCTCATCGCGTGCTCCAAAGCGTGCTTGGTGGGGTTCAGAGCATAGTCAGCCACCACCCGCCCGGGCAGCATCATCACCCCACCGGTTGGGCTACCATGCTTGTCAGTGATGTTAAGGACCTGCCTACATCAACAGGGTAGATTTGACGCCTCCCCCTTCCATTGCCCACAAGGACCCGCCATGACCAACACCAACCGCCGCTTCCTGCTCGCCAAACGCCCGGTCGGCGCCGTGCGCCGTGACGACTTCAGCTTCGAGACCGTGCCCGCCGAACAACCCGGCGAAGGCCAGGTGCTGGTGCGCAACCTGTACCTGTCGTTGGACCCGGCCATGCGTGGCTGGATGAACGAAGGCAAGTCCTACATCCCGCCCGTGGCCCTGGGCCAGGTGATGCGCGCGCTGGGTGTTGGCGAAGTGGTTGCCTCCAACCACCCTGCCTACAAGCCGGGCGACCATGTAAGCGGCGCCCTTGGCGTGCAGGACTACTTCACTGGCGAACCCCAGGGCCTGCACAAGATCGACCCCAGCCTGGCGCCCCTGCCGCGCTATCTGTCGGCGCTGGGCATGACCGGCATGACCGCCTACTTCGCCCTGCTGGACGTCGGCCAGCCCAAGGCCGGTGACACCGTGGTCATTTCCGGCGCGGCCGGCGCGGTGGGCAGCATTGTCGGGCAAATTGCCAAGATCAAAGGCTGCCGCGTGGTCGGCATTGCCGGCGGCGCCGAGAAGTGCCAGTACCTGAAGGACGAACTGGGCTTTGACGGGGTGATCGACTACAAGGCCGAAGACGTGCTGGCCGGCCTGAAGCGCGAATGCCCCAAAGGCGTGGACGTGTACTTCGACAACGTCGGCGGCGACATCCTCGACGCCGTGCTGACCCGCATCAACTTCAAGGCACGTATCGTGATTTGCGGCGCGATCAGCCAGTACAACAACAAGGAAGCGGTAAAAGGCCCGGCCAACTACCTGTCGCTGCTGGTAAACCGAGCGCGCATGGAAGGCTTCGTGGTGATGGATTACGCCAAGGATTACGGCAAGGCCGCGCTGGAGATTGCCGGGTGGCTGGCCAGCGGGCAGGTGAAGAGCAAGGAAGATGTGGTGGAAGGGCTGGAGACCTTCCCCGAGACCTTGCTGAAGCTGTTCAGCGGGGAGAATTTTGGCAAGTTGGTGCTCAAGGTTTCAGATTGAGGTAGCCAACACTGGCCTCATCGCCGGCAAGCCAGCTCCCACAGGTACAGCGCCACCCTTGAGCCCGACGCTGTACCTGTGGGAGCTGGCTTGCCGGCGATTGGGCCGCACAGCGGCCCCGGCGATAACTGCCGCACCTCGCTCGCAGCGCGTCAGACTTTCCTGAACCTTGCCCCCACCGCTTCAGCTTGAAGCAACAAGCGAACTATCCTACGCAGCGGTCGGAAGCAGCTGAATTGTCGGGGAAATCCCTCACGGATAACTTCACCGGGTCGCCATGTTGGTGACCGGGTGTGAGAACCTGTTATGCACTGCTGCTCCACTGTTCAATGGCAGCCATTCGCGGGCAGGCTTTGGCTTGGCCGGCGTCAGTGCACCGGTTTCTCACCCCGCGCAATGGCTGCCACCTTTGTCCGTGAGAAAGATCCGGGTGGTTGCTCCTCGTCACGCACTGGATTTTCACCATGAAAAAGAACACCCCCTCCCCCATCCTCACCGCAGGCCTCGAAACCTTCCTCGAAGCCGGCAACCCCACCCTCGACCTGCTCCGCGTACAGCCCGGCGTGCCGATCGATGATGCCTACGAGCACGTGTCAGTGCTGCTGGGCTACATCAAGCACCTTGTGCGCGAAGGCGACATGGAAGATGACCACAAACTGCTGGGCTCCGCCGATTACCTGCTGGCCATGGCCAAGGCCCTGATGAACGACATCGAACTGGCCAAGAACAAGCTGCACTGACAGGCTTTGAGGGAACAACCCAAAATCCAAAAGCTGACTCACCCGCTCCCACAGGTCCAGCTCTGCCTGTGAGGCTGCGCTCTTCTGTGGGAGCCGGCTTGCCGGCGATCACCGCCAAAGGCGGTGCCATGTACCAAACAAAAAAGGCCAGCACTCTCATGCTGGCCTTTCTCTACAACGCGGGCTACTTACCCTCGAATCTCCGCCACCACCGCAGCCAACGCCTGCGCCGGATCGGCAGCCTGGCTGATCGGCCGGCCGATCACCAGGTAATCCGAACCCGCATCCAGTGCCTGGCGCGGGGTGAGGATACGGCGCTGGTCATCCTGCGCACTGCCCGCCGGGCGAATGCCTGGGGTCACCAATTGCAGCGACGGGTGCGCCGCCTTCAGCGCCGGGGCTTCCAGCGCCGAGCACACCAAACCGTCCATGCCAGCCTTCTCGGCCAGCGCCGCCAGGCGCAGCACTTGCTCTTGCGGGTCGACATCCAGGCCGATGCCGGCCAGGTCTTCACGCTCCATGCTGGTCAGCACGGTCACACCAATCAGCAACGGCTGCGGGCCGCTGCGCTTGGCCAGCTCTTCACGGCAGGCCGCCATCATGCGCAGGCCACCGGAGCAATGCACGTTCACCATCCATACACCCATCTCGGCGGCAGCCTTCACCGCCATCGCGGTGGTGTTGGGGATGTCGTGGAACTTGAGGTCCAGGAACACTTCGAAGCCCTTGTCGCACAGGGTTTCGACAATGCCCGAAGCACTGCTGGTGAACAGCTCCTTGCCAACCTTCACCCGGCACAGCGCAGGGTCAAGCTGGTCAGCCAGCTTCAGGGCGGCCTCACGGGTAGGGAAATCCAGGGCGACGATCAGGGGCGTCTGGCAGGCGGACATGGGCAGGGTCTCTTGGCAAGTCGAAAACGGCGCGCATTGTAAACGAAGTGGCACAGGCTTTGGGGCCCGCGGGTCACGGAATTGGCCCGACAGTGGCTGGCTCCTATAATTGAACCAACGGAACGGGCAATTGCTCAACATTTGTACAAGCGCTGCCCATCACCAGCAAAGGAGAACGAAAATGCCCTGGTATGCCTGGCTGATACTCATCATAGCGCTCGGCTCGATCGTCGGCGGGCTGATGCTGCTGCGCGACACGGCAAAGAAACTGCCACTGACCGAAGAACAGCTGCGCAAGGTGCATGAGCGCAATGCCGAAGCGGATGCCAAGGATGCGCAGGACCGCTAGCGCACCCCGGTCGCTGGCGCTGCCACGATCTGACCGGCTGTTACGGTTGATGTAGGAGCGGCCTTGCGTCGCGAAAGGGCCGCAAAGCGGCCCCCGGGGTTCAGCGGCACTGCAGGAATAGCTGGGGCTGCTTTGCAGTCCTATCGCGACGCAAGGCCGCTCCTACAGGGCGCGTCAACCAGCCAATTAGATCGCCTACTTCATGAAAGTCAGGGCCAGGACACAAACCCCAGCCCCCTCCCCCCTTATTCCACCATCACCTTGTCCCGGTTGCGCTCCAGCAACGCATTACCAATCCCCTTGATCTCCAGCAGCTCATCCACCGAGGCAAACGGCCCATTGGCCTCCCGGTAGGCCACGATGGCCTCAGCCTTGGCCTTCCCTATCCCGTTCAGCTCCTTCTGCAAAGTAAGCGCGTCAGCGGTGTTCAGGTCCAGCCGCTGCGGCTGCTGGGCCTGCTGCTGGCTTACCACCGGGACCGGCTCGGGCACCGCCGTGGCGCTGGCCGGGGCAGCGCTAAGGGAAAAGGACAGGCTGGCGAACAGCGGCAGCAGCAGGTACGACAGAACGTTGTTACGCATGGTGAACACTCCTGGGTTGGTCATTTTCCAGCAGCCGTTTTCCTTCGACTGCGCAATCAACCCTAGCGGCTCTGCCATTTTGCAAAAAGGCTCTTGACCTGGTTAATCGTTACCGAATCCGACATTAAAAAAAGCAACTTCGCCCACCCAAAAGCAATGGCGTTACGCCATATTTCAGGATAAGTTCATGAAACAAAGGCGATAGCAAATCGCCGCTAGGTAAATTCCCGTTTAACCTAGGTTTCATTCAGACCAAAAGCTGTTGTTTTTCCCACAAGCCTTGCCGGACAAGGCCCCATCCCATTCGTCGTATGCCTCGGTTGTATTGACTTTATTGGCATGATGCCTGAATAACATCAAACAATCGTTTTTCTTGATGCAACTTTCAAAAATAGGATCCAATCATCCGATAGATAGAGGCAAATTCGGACGATCAGGGGAAAAAAACGTGCCATACGGGATGTCATCTTGATGACGAAATGATAAATTTGCGGTCATTGGACAACCGCTATGCTTGAAGGATCCGAGCCACATGAATTTTTCTTCACCACCTTCAAAGCCCCCCGTTCGCGCTTGCGTGTGTGGAGCCCCCTAGGCCACTCCCCCCGGCCGATTTGCGTAATACCTGTGATCTGCACCCCGTAACACCAGATCCAATCGCCTTTACATCAATACACAGAAGACCGTCGCCGTGTCCCTCAAGACCCTCACCGTATTTGGCACCCGCCCAGAGGCCATCAAAATGGCCCCCCTGGCCCTCAACCTTGCCCAGGACGACCGTTTTGAGTCGCGTGTCTGCGTAACTGGCCAGCACCGCCAGATGCTCGACCAGGTATTGGAGCTGTTCGAGATCACACCCGACTACGACTTGAACATCATGAAACCCGGCCAGGATCTGACCGATGTGACCACTGCCATCCTGCAGGGTCTGAAGCCTGTGCTGGCCGAGTTCAAGCCTGACGTGGTACTGGTGCACGGCGACACCGCAACTACCCTGGCCACCAGCCTGGCCGCGTATTACCAGCAGATTCCGATTGCCCACGTGGAAGCCGGCCTGCGCACAGGCAACCTGTATTCGCCATGGCCGGAAGAAGGCAACCGCCGCCTGACGGGCGCGCTGGCCGCCCTGCACTTCGCGCCCACCTCCACCTCGCAGGAAAACCTGCTGCGTGAAGGTACGGACGCCGCGACCATCTACACCACCGGCAACACCGTGATCGACGCGCTGCTGGAAGTGGTCCGCAAGCTGGAAAGCCCCGAGCTGAAAAGCCAGTTCGAAAACCAGTTCAGCTTCCTGAACCCTGAGCGCCGCATGGTGCTGGTCACCGGCCACCGCCGCGAAAACTTTGGTGGCGGCTTCGAGCGCATCTGCCAGGCCCTGGTGCAAACCGCGCGTCAATTCCCTGATGTGGACATCGTCTACCCGGTACACCTCAACCCGAACGTGCGCGAACCGGTCAACCGCCTGCTGGCCGACGTCAACAACATTCATCTGATCGAGCCGCTGGACTACCTGCCGTTCGTCTACCTGATGACCCGTTCCTACCTGATCCTGACCGACTCCGGCGGTATCCAGGAAGAAGCCCCAGCCTTGGGCAAGCCGGTACTGGTCATGCGTGACACCACCGAGCGCCCGGAAGCCGTGGCTGCCGGTACCGTCAAGCTGGTGGGTACCGACGTGGAATCGATCACCGAAAACCTGGCGAAACTGCTGACCGACGATGCGACCTATCGCGAGATGAGCTTCGCCCACAACCCCTACGGCGATGGAAAAGCGTGCGCGCGAATCCTCGACGCACTTTCCAACTTCTCCCGTTCCAAGGAAGTAGCATGAGCTTCAACAAGATTTCCGTCGTAGGCCTGGGCTATATCGGCCTGCCAACCGCCGCCGTTTTCGCCGCCCGCAAGAAGCACGTGATCGGTATCGATGTAAACCAGCACGCAGTCGACACCATCAACCGTGGTGAAATCCACATCGTCGAGCCTGAGCTGGACATGGTGGTACACGCTGCCGTGACCGAGGGTTTCCTGCGCGCCTCCACCGTTCCGGAAGCTGCCGACGCCTTCCTGATCGCCGTGCCAACCCCGTTCATGGATGACCACCAGCCGGACCTGAGCTACATCGAGTCCGCCAGCAAGGCCATCGCACCCGTGCTGAAAAAGGGTGACCTGGTCATCCTGGAATCCACCTCCCCTGTCGGCGCCACCGAGCAGATGGCCTTCTGGCTGGCCCAGGCCCGCCCGGACCTGAGCTTCCCGCAAACCCACGGTGAAGACTCCGACATCCGCGTTGCCCACTGCCCTGAGCGCGTGCTGCCAGGTCACGTGTTGCGCGAGCTGGTGGAAAACGACCGCATCATCGGCGGCATGACCAGGAAGTGCTCTGAAGCTGCCGTACGCCTGTACCGCACCTTCGTTGAAGGCGAGTGCATCGTCACCAACGCCCGCACCGCAGAAATGTGCAAGCTGACCGAAAACAGCTTCCGCGACGTGAACATTGCCTTCGCCAACGAACTGTCGATCATCTGCGACAAGCTGGACATCGACGTGTGGGAGCTGATTCGCCTGGCCAACCACCACCCGCGCGTCAACATTCTGCAGCCAGGCCCAGGCGTGGGCGGCCACTGCATTGCCGTCGACCCATGGTTCATCGTCAGCCAGACCCCAGAGCAGGCGCGCCTGATCCGCACCGCCCGCGTGGTCAACGACAGCAAGCCTGAGTGGGTGATCGACAAGGTCAAGATGGCCCTGGCCAACTTCCTGATCAAGAACCCGGGCAAGTCGGCCCAGCAAGTGAAAATTGCCTGCTACGGCCTGGCCTTCAAGGCCGACATCGACGACCTGCGCGAAAGCCCTGCCCTGAGCATTGCCGAGCGCCTGGGCAACGAGCTGGAAGCCACCCTGCAACTGGTCGAGCCGAACATCGAAGCCCTGCCGCAGCGCCTGGCGCGCCACGAGCATGTGGACTTCGACTTTGCCCAGGACAGCGCCGACATCCACGTACTGCTGGTGAAGCACCGCGAATTCCGCGGCACCTTCAACGTGCGCGACGCGGCATTCGTGATCGACGCCGCCGGCGTTACCCAGGCTTGATGGAGCAAACCGCATGAACAACCCCACGCTTGAGAAACCTACCGTGAACACAGAGCTGCCTTCACCTTTGGCCGATATTCATGACCGTGTGATGGAAGCCTATTACGGCAAGCTGGGGGAGCAGTTCATGCGGGAAACGCAGTCCCGCATCCATTGGATCTGCGCCCAGGTCAAAGGGCGCCGGATCCTGGATGTCGGCTGCTCGCAGGGCATCGTGCCCCTGCTGCTGGCACGTGAAGGCTGCCAGGTCACCGGTGTGGATACCAGCCCGCAGGCCATCGCAGAGGCCAAGGGTTACCTGTCTGCCGAACCGGCCCACATCCAGCAGAACGTCACGTATATCAATTCAGACTTCCTCGCGCTGGACACGCTCGAGGTTGAACCGGAAACCATTGTCATCAGCGAAGTGCTCGAACACCTGGTGCGACCGGAACTGTTCGTCGAAAAGGCCCACGACCTGCTCAAGCAGGGTGGCCGCCTGGTGATTACCGTGCCGTTCGGGGTCAATGACTTCATTGACCACAAGCACACGTTCTACCTGATGGAACCGTTCCGGTTGCTGGCCGAGCACTTGCAGATTGTCGAAGTCAAGGTGCTCGGCAAGTGGCTGGGCATCGTTGCGGTGAAGAGCGAAACGCATAAGCCAGGTGTAATCGACTCGCTGACTGTTGATCGCGTTCGTGAACTGGAAAAGGCGTTCGAAGCCATCGAGCGCACTTTGCGGGGAAATCTCGGCGCAATTAGCAAGCGTCTGGATGAAGCGAACAAAAAGTATCGCAGTGCTACTGAGCAGATCGCCCAGCTCAAACCGGAAGCCCAAAAAGCTGACGCCCTTGCCAAACAGTTGCAAAACCGCGAGGCAGAGATTGCCACGTTGCAAAAAACCAACCAGGAATGCCTCGATACCAAGACTCAGATTGCCCATGAGCTTGAAGAGGTAAAGCAGTGGCTGGTGGAGGCCAACAAAAAGTATCGTTTAGCCACCGAACAGTATGGCCTACTGGAACAGAAATTCGTGGCGGTTGAGGAGGCTCGCGCAAAAAGCCTCGCAGACGCTGAACAGCAATACGATAAGCTCCAGAATCAACACGCCGAAACACAAAGGCAATTGACGGAGGCCTCTGAGGAACTGCGGGGCGCCGCAGAGAAGCAACTGGCGCAGGAAAAGCAGTTCAAGGCTGTAAACGATCAGTTGGCTCAGGCGAGGGAAGTCATTGATAGCCATATCGCCACCATCACCGATCTGCGCGCTCATCAAGCTGCATTGGAAGCTCAACTGCAGTTGATGAGCGACGCTCAAGCGCAGAGCCAGCGTGAGCAAAGCGCCCAGGCAAGCTCCATCAATGCCTTGGTTGAACAACGTTCCCAGTTGGAAGACCAGTTGCAGTTAATGTGCGACGCTCAAGCACAAAGCCAGCGTGAGCATAGCGCCCAGGCAAACTCCATCAATGCCTTGGTTGAACAACGTTCCCAGTTGGAAGACCAGTTGCATAACCTGTCACTCGCCAAAACTGAATCTGAAGAAGCGCGAGCGGCTCTGACAGAGGCCGTTGAGTCGCTTGGCCAGGCCAAAGACATGCTCGAAGAGCAATTGATGCTGGAAAGCACCAGCCGTCAGGCAGCCGAAGCCAGCCTCGCTGCCACCAACAAAGAGTGGCAGAGTCTCCGCCAACAACTTGAAACCGAGATCAACTCGTCCAAGGCAGGCCTTGGCGCGGCAAACATGAAGTACCGCGCCCTGACAGGCGAACAGATCCCGCAATTGAAGGCCAGCATCAGTCAGTTGCTTGAACGCAGCGCCGCTCAGCAACGTAAGATCGATGAACTCAACGAAGACCTCGGTCGCGCTAACGCCCAGCGCAACCTGGCAGAGCAGCGCCTGGTGAAAACCCGCGCAAGCATGACCTATCAGCTCGGCTACCAGATAAAGAACAGCGCCACCTCGCTGGGCGGCCTGGTAAAGCTGCCCGTACGCCTGCTGCGCCTGTACCGCAAAGCCAGCCAGCAACGCCAGCAAAACGAGCAGAAGCTGCTGGCCAACGAACCACGCAAGGCACTGCTGCCGCCAGCACCTGTCGTACAGGACGAGAACTACCTGAAGCTGCCAGCGGCCCTGCCGACCAGCGAACAGAGCCGCACTACTCTGCTACGCCAGGTCGATCAGCCTGTCAGCCGTCTGAAAGTGGCGTGCGTGATGGATGAGTTCACTTTCGGATCCTACCGCTTTGAATGCGACCTGATGCCGCTGACGCCAGCCAACTGGAAAGCAGAAATCGAAGGATTTGGTCCAGAGCTGCTGTTCATCGAGTCCGCCTGGCGCGGCAAGGATGACCTGTGGGGCAGCAAAGTAGGCCACAACGGCCAGGAACTGCAGGACATTCTGGCCTGGTGCCGTCAGAACAAGGTACCGACCGTGTTCTGGAACAAGGAAGACCCGGTTCACTTCGAGACCTTCCTGACCACTGCCAAGCAGTTCGATCATGTATTCACCACCGATATCGACTGCATTCACCGCTACAAAGGTGCGCTCGGTCACGACCGCGTCTACCTGCTGCCGTTCGCCTGCCAGCCAGCGCTGCATAACCCGATCGAATTGTACGAGCGCAAAGACGCCTTCTGCTTCGCTGGCGCCTACTACGCGCGTTACCCGGAGCGTACCCGCGATCTGGGCAACTTCGTCTGCGAGTTGCCGAAGTTCCGTCCGTTGGAAATCTTCGATCGCAACTTCGGCAAGAACGACGTCAACTACCAGTTCCCTGCGGAATACCAGCCGTACATCGTCGGCACCCTGCCCTTCGAGAAAATCGACACGGCTTACAAGGGCTATCGCTACGCGATCAACCTGAACTCGATCAAGCAATCTCAATCGATGTTTGCCCGTCGCGTCTTCGAATTGCTCGGCTGCAATACCCTCACCGTGAGCAACTTCTCTCGCGGCGTACGCCTGCTGTTCGGCGACCTGGTTGTTACCACCGACAACGGCGAAGAAATGCTCCGTCGCCTGCAACTGCTGGCGGAAGACCCGCTGAACACTGACAAGCTGCGGCTGGCTGCCCTGCGTAAAGTAATGCAAGAGCATACCTACACTCAGCGCCTGGAATACGTGATGAGCAAGGTTACCGGTACCGCAAAGGCCCAGCGCCTGCCGGAGATTGTGGTCATCGGCGAAGCGCACGACCGCCAGCAGTTCGATTTGTTGCGTGCGAACCTGGATCGCCAGACTTATAGCCAAGTACGAATGATCGTCATCAGCGATACCGACCAGAGCAGCATCGTCGGCGATGATCCACGCATCCAGGTGCTTAAGCCTGGCCAGCTGAAAAAAACCTCGCTGGGTGAACTGGTTGGTAATGCACCTTGGATCGCCGCTTTTGTGCCTGGCGATTACTACGGCCCGAACTACCTGCTGGATCTGGCGCTAGCAACCCGCTATAGCCGCGCCCAAGTTGTCGGTAAAGCGGCCCACTTTACCTGCACAGGCCAAAGTGCAGAACTGCTTTCGAATGAACAAGCCTACCGCCCAACCCAGACGCTGAGTGCCCGCCGCGCGCTGGTTGCGACCGGGATCGTTGCCAACCAGCAACTGCGCAGCTGGCTGAAGAGTCTGCCGACGCTGCAGTACAACCATGCTCAAGGCTTGGCCATCGACCCGTTCAACTACTGTGAGAACGGTGCTGCACACCCGGAGAGCATCAGCGCCAAGGTTAATGACCTTGAGCTGAATCTCGGCATGACCATCGATCAACTGCAAGCGCGTGCACAATCCATTGCCCCGCTAGAGATCAACCATGACGCGCCGGAAATCACGGGGCGCGGTTTGGCTGAGATGTTTGGCATCATCCGCAACAAGTTCGTTGACCTGGTCGTTGATGGCGATACCTGGCGCGTGCACTCCAAGCTGGCCGACGGCAAGCATGAGTACATCTACGCCCAGCAGGAAGTCCGTGTGGATGAACTGGGCTGTGAAGATGGGCGCCTCAAGCTGTTTGTTGACTGCACGCCAGGCCTGAACCTGCAGTTGGTCGTGCTGTTCCTTGATGCCGACAAGCAGCGCATCAGCCACGTGATGCAACATGCCAACCGTAACCAAACTTCCGATATTCCACCGGAAGCTGCCTACATTCGCTTCGGTCTGCGTGCCTACTCTGCGGGTAGCACCGAACTGAAGGCACTGGTCCTGGGACACCGCAACCTGCAGCCATCTGAAATGATGGGCCGCGGGGAGCACTTGCTATTGACCAACCACTATCCGGCCTACTCAGATCTGTACCGCAACAAGTTCGTGCACACCCGGGTCACGGCCTACCAAGAGCGTGGGGTCAACGTAGACGTATTCCGTCTGCGACCGAACGAAACGGTCAGCTACCACGAGTTCCAGAACGTCGATGTGGTTACCGGCTGCACTTCGACCTTGACAAAAATGCTCGAGAAGAATCGCTACAAGTCGATCCTCGTGCACTTCCTCGACGAGCAGATGTGGAACGCACTGCGTCCGTTCCTGAATAGCACGCGTATCACTGTCTGGGTACATGGTGCGGATATCCAGCCTTGGTGGCGTCGCGAGTACAACTTCACCACCGATGAGCAACTGCGTCTGGGTAAGCTCGCTAGCGAAAAACGCATGACGTTCTGGCGCGAACTGCTGCAACCGATGCACCCGAACCTGAAACTGGTATTTGTATCGCGCTACTTCGCGGAAGAAGTGATGGAAGACCTTGGCTTCCGCCTACCTGAAGGCCAGTTCGAAATCATTCACAACCCAATCAACACCGACCTGTTCGACCATCGCGAGAAGTTGGCCGAGCAGCGCAAGAAAGTGCTGTCCATCCGTCCATATACCTCGAAGACCTATGCCAACGACCTGACCGTGAAGGCGATCCAGAGCCTGGCGGGCAAATCATGGTTCAACGACATGCAGTTCTGCCTGATCGGCGACGGCCCGCTGTTTGAAGAAACCTTGGCACCGCTGCGCAGTTACGGCAACGTCAAGATCCAACAGGGCTTCCTCAACCACTCGGAAATTGCCGATACACACAAGGACTACGGCATCTTCCTTTGCCCAAGCCGCATGGATACCCAAGGTGTATCCCGCGACGAAGCCATGTCATCAGGCCTCGTTCCGGTAACTACTGCCGTGGCTGCCGTTCCTGAGTTCGTCGACAACACATCCGGGTACGTAGTCGAACCGGAGAGCTATGAGCAACTGGCAAAGGCGATCGAGGATATGTACCTCAATGGCAACACGTTCATAGAGAAATCCAAGGCAGCAGCCAAACGTGTTCGCGGGCAGAGTTCCGCTGAAAAAATGGCAGAGCGGGAAATCGCCGTGATTCAGAACCTTTGAAGACGTGATCAGTCCCACTGGAAGCATTTTGTTTTCACAAATGCTAGGTATCTGCATCAGGCCCTCTGAAAGCATGAACGGCTTTGGCCCCAGCCTGTTCACTCGATTTGGACTGCAACACACACGACTTGACGACCTGGGTCAACCGCCCAGGCCTGTCACTGCTGGAAGTGACCACATCATGAAGCTGTATGTTTTCATTATTGCGATCCTGACAACAATATTGTCCGGCTGTGAACAACCACCAACAGGTGATGTTACGACAACAGATAAGTCCGCCAATGTCCTGCACCTGAGTGACTCTATCTATGTTCTACTCAGGGGCACGCTTCAGAAGTCCTACAAGAAGCCCAATAATTCCGGCTTCCTCAATGTGCATGAGTTCGTGTACTCCGGGGTTGACAAGATAGCTGAAAATGATGTGTACGCCGTCCTGAAAGCCAACGGCTACAAGCGCAAAATCATCGTCAATGACGCCAACCAGTTCAAAGTCCAGTATTACAAAAGATCCGTTCCTGTGATTGGCGCGGCTTTTACCACACGAAGCCAAGAAAATGGTTACCAAACGCTCGCCAGTATTTATTGGCAGGAAAAATAATGGACGCTCGCACGCTATTTGCGCGTACGGTTTCGGCTTGATATGAAACTCCAGCAACAGATCAAAGATACTATCGGTTGGTGCATTTCCTTGGGCGTAAAATTCGTCCGAGTCGTACCGATAATTACGGTCTTAGTGCAGATCAGCACACTGGCCAGCCAGATACTTCTTCTTCTGGCCTTTTTCCTGCCTCTCAAGGTCATCATCCTGCTGGGATCAGAAAAAACCCCTGCCTATTTTCCGTCCATATTGCATACGCTGGACAAGGATCATCTGATCTATGCGCTGTCAGCTGCTGCAGCACTTTGCTACATAGCCTACTTGATCTTAGAACTGGTTACAGCTCTGCTTTGTCGCAAAGGAACCCGAACGCTTCTAGCGCGAACCTCGAAACTGAATTTGTTTGAGAACCAGGACAAATTTGCTACCAACGCCTACTCACGCTTTAACCGCGCCATGGCCGGGGCAGGCTTTTTCAGCCTCAGCGCGCTGACGCTGCTTTATGTATATCCTAGTTTGTTGGTAGCTATATTCTCCTACTTATTCATCGCAGGTAGCATCTGCATTCTGACGTACAATCACGTTAAAAAAGTCCGAGAGCGCTTCCATCAGCACTACGGAGCGATTCTCAATGCCTTAGCCGCGACCGGCTTTCTATTAAGCTTCTTTTTCCTCGTTACTGACTACTTGTACTCCCAGCACACCAAGGTCTTCAATGCAGTTATTGCTGTGCTTATCATGCGACAAGGTCTGCAAAGACTGGCAAGCATGATTCTTGACATCATCGGACTACGCATTCAACACCGACAAGTGAATGCATTGTTCTATCAGTCCCAACCACTCATTGAGGTTCGCGCACAGAGCAACGGCCTAGAATACATTCTGAATGTAGACAATAGAGAGAAGTGGGTAAAGTCACTTCTCGAAAAACTACACTTGGGCGCAGTCGAAAGCTACCAGATGCACTGGCATCAGATGGGGCTTGCCGATATTTACTCGTTTACACTACAGCTTGATGGACAGGACAATCCCAATACATTGCTGGTGAAGGTGTTTGGCAGTAATATTTCGTCCTCTGCATTGCAGGAGCGGACGCTACTTCTTACCCAATCCGGCCTACCCGGCCTGCCATTTATTGGCCACTATCGAGTCAGCGACATTGACTGCCATGTCTATGAATTCCAAGATGCTGAAAAATTAATCGGCGGCCGAAAAATTGGCGAGGGTGTCCTTGCGATTGCTCAGAGGCTCATATTACTCGAGCCTTCTGCAGACTTGATTGCGCAGTTTACGCGTACACGCTTGTACCTTGAGCAGCGCCTTGATGAAAGCACAATCAACTCGCTGCGTTTGGCATGCATCAGTGAGGATGACACGCGTAACGTCGAGCGTATCATCGAAAACTTACCAACCATCACCAGCCATCTCGCCGCGCTTCCCCGACAGATCGTACCTTTGGACATGACCAACAGTACAATTCTATCTTCACCTTCATCTGGTTTTGTCATCAGCCATTGGAGCAACTGGCGAATAGAAGCGATTGGTTGTAGCTGGCCTGTTACCCAGAAAGAAGCACTTTTCGAGATATTGAACTCCACAGTTCAACGTCAGGTGCTCGCTTCCGCGGCCCCTCAAAAGGTCTGGCTGGCAGCCCTGATGTACATGCTTGAAAAAAATATCATCCGTAAAGAATATTCGGCAGCTCTTGCATTGACACCCGACATCGTCAACTGCATTGAAATTTTCGATTCACCCGCAGCTGTAGAGGGCGCGACGCAATGACAAAAGTATCCATGATTGTCTGGAACGAGTTCCTGAACGACGCGCGCGTGATGAAGGAGGCTCAGACGCTGCAACGCGCGGGATACAAGGTAAGGGTATTCGCACTGCACACCCCTGGCGTTACACAAGAGCACACGGTACTGCCAGACGGTATCGAAGTAGTGCGGGTAGCACGCTCCCCTCTATGGAAACTTCGCAATAAGAACGTACGGCTTGCCACCAAAGCCGCTGGTAAGGCATCAGCTCCCTCCCCTATCAAGCCCAGCCTGAAGCTGCTTTTACTCAGGGCCATCGCGCGCGGATGGACGCACTTTGCATTGCTCCTCAAGATGCTTGAGTACCGCGCCCCCGTTGTTCATTCTCATGATGTGAATACTCTTCCCACTGCGTGGATGGCCGCAAAGCTGTCCCGTTCCAAGCTTGTATACGACGCACATGAAATCAGCACCAGTCGAGAAGGCTACAAAAGCCTGAGAAAGGTTGTGGGTTTCGTTGAGAAATGGTTGATGCCATCTGCCAACGGTACCATCACTACGACTGACGCACGCGCCAAATACTTCGCGAGGGCTTATGGGGTAGAACGGCCGTTGGTTTTGCAAAACCGCCCTAGACTTGTCGAGAGTCCTCGCTCCAATAAAATCAGAGATGAACTGGGGCTGGTTGAGTCGTGGCCAATCGTTGTTTATCAGGGCGGTTTGCAGCAAGGACGCGGCTTGGAAAAACTAGTCCGCTGTGCTCAGCATGTGTCTGATTGCTATTTTGTGTTAATTGGTGGAGGCCGATTGACTCAGCCCCTCATGGAACTAGCAGAGAAGTTAAATATACGGCATAAAGTCCACTTTATCCCGACTGTAGCCTTGGCTGAGCTTCCTGCCTATACGGCATCTGCAGACATTGGGTTACAGCCCATTGAGAACACCTGCCTCAACCATTACACGACCGACTCGAACAAACTCTTCGAGTATGTGATCGCTGGGTTGCCAGTGATCGCTACCGACTTCCCCGAAATACGCAAAATCGTCAGAAACAATGAAATCGGCATTCTGGTGCCTGCAAACGATGAGCAGGCACTGATCGACGCGATTGTGAAACTTCTGAATGATCGGGACCTTTGCGAACGTTTCTCGAACAACGCAAAGCGTACAGCACGGAATTTGAACTGGGAAACTCAGGAAAAGTGCCTGATCGATCTTTATGAGCGGGTACTACTTACCCCTGCTCAGGCCAGGTAATCCGACCGTGAAAACTCGAATTCTCTTTTTGAGCTTTTACTATCCTCCGGATTTGTCGGCAGGGTCTTTCCGTGCAGAAGCATTGGTAAAAGCGCTCCTGGATAATGTTGGTGACCACGTAGAAATCGACGTCATCACCACACAACCTAATCGATACCACACCTTCAAAGCCAATGCCTCTAGCTATGAGCAATTACCTAGCCTGACTGTTCGGCGTCTTACTGTACCCACACATAAAAGCGGTTTCATAGACCAAGCATTTTCATTTGGCAGTTTTGCCATGCAAGTGTGCAAAGCAGTAAAACACAAGCGCTACGATCTGGTATTCGCGACATCGTCGCGGTTGATGACAGCCTCACTGGGCGCCTACATCTCCCGTAGAACAGGCACGAAACTGTACCTGGATATCAGGGATATTTTTGTTGACACCTTGCAAGGGGTGCTTCCGCCGACACTTGGGAAAATAGCCTCCTTTGTTTTTTCATCAGTAGAAGCTATCACTATCCGGCAAGCCGCCAAAGTGAATCTTATTTCACCTGGTTTTATCCCGTATTTTACCAAACGCTACCCAGAAAAAGCGTTTACGCTGTACACCAACGGAATCGATGAGCTTTTCCTGACACCTCCCCCTGCGGCAATTGCGACGCAAAGCGCCTCAGCACAACCACGCCGACTGAAAATTGTATATGCGGGGAATATTGGTGCCGGCCAAGGTTTGCACTTGATAGTGCCGCAACTGGCCAAACACCTAGAACACGAAGCAGACTTCCATATCATTGGCTCCGGCGGCGCAATTAGCCTACTCGAAAAGGCACTTGAGCGCGAAAAAGTCAGCAACGTCTATCTAGCTCCGCCGATGAAACGTGACTCTTTACTTCGACTTTATCGCGAAGCAGATGCTCTATTCCTGCATCTGAATTACATGAAAGCTTTCCGTCGCGTCCTGCCCTCAAAGCTATTCGAATATGCAGCCACGCAAAAACCTATATTGGCGGGCCTGTCAGGCTACCCTGGCCGCTTTGCCAGTAGATACATTCAGAATACGGCTGTATTCAACCCATGCGATATCGAAGGCGCAATAAAGTCCTTCAGAAGCCTAGAGTTTCGTCCGACTGCCAGAAGTGAATTCATACAAAGATATTCACGGACATCTATCAAAAAAGAGATGGCCCTCGATTTACTCAGAACATCACCAAAGCATGCGGAGTTTGAGCAGACAGAATAGTAACCAACCGCAATTTTCTAGAATAAATCTTTACACTTACACACCAACAGTCCTAGGCTTACAGTTTAATATGAAAAGAACCACCTGCATTGCAGTTTTGTCCTGCCTACTCGCTTTGGGCGGCTGCAATGAAGAAAAAGGCGTTGACATTCAGCTTCCTACGGGTGAAAAGTTGACCCTAGAAGGCAACATGACTAAGAACACTAGCAAACCTATTGAAAACGGTACATTAAAAAGCTTTGAAGTTCAGCTTACGCTCGCACAAGACGCCGCCAAAGCGAAAGTAAACGAACACTTCCGCGCGCTGGGTTATATTGCCTCCGAACAGCAAAATCCTGCGTCGACAGCCCTGAAAACTCACTACATAAAAAAAGATGCTCCTACCATCGGCGTTGTGATCAACGACAAAACACCGGCCGTAGTCAGCATTTACTGGCAGGAAAAGCAGCAATAATCAGTATCTTTCTCAAAGATCAGCTTACGTTGGATTTTTTAATACTCCCGCCATGAGCACCTTCGTAGCGGGAGTACAACCTCTCAGATAACAGCTTTTTTCAAAACACAGCCCCTTCAAATTCGGCCGTGTATGTCCGCATTTCCGTCAAACATGGCCGTGAACCAAGGTCGGGCGGCGCGACAACCTTATACCAAATTAGTTCAAAAACTTTCTACCAAGATATCGGATCCAATTCTGGCTGAGCCCTTATGCCCGCCCAGAAGCCCAATCGGGATGCTTCCTGATCGTGGAGCTCGCGTTGCATTCCTAATGCCGTCTATGGATAATGAAAGCTCAGTTACCGGTAAGCGACATCTTGGAGATCGCCAAGCTGCCTCCACATTATTGGGCGCGAAGCGAACTGTAACTAGGTGAGAGGCCTGACGGAACAGGACCCGCATCCATTTATGTGAAGCTAGAATAGAGAAGGCTGAAGAAGATAGTGATCAAGAACTTGATGATTTACGGTAGCTGTGTATCTAGAGATATATTCAACCTAGAAGACAGCCGAGTATTTAAGTTAACCGATTACTTCGCAAGGTCTTCCATGGCTTCGCTATGCAGTGCTGCATACGAAAATGAGGAGGCACTCAACCGTATACCGTCTGCATTCAGACGGCGCATGGTTGCGTACGATTTTTCCAAGCAAATCCTCACAAATACAGATGCGTTCCACAACGCCGATCTAATACTAATCGATCTAATCGATGAGAGATTCGACCTTGTCGCCCTACCATCCGGACAAATAATTACAAAATCTAGTGAGCTAGTTGAGAGCGGCCTGCTGACTGACGGCAGCGCCAATGGCTTTAGACTAATTAAGCCCGGCTCATCTGAGCGCCGAGCGCTATGGATTCAAGGAATGCACAAGTTCCTCGAGATCCTAGAACAGCATAAGAAACTCGACCGCGTCATCGTCAACAAGGTACATTGGGCCTCACACTTTGAGAACTCAAGCGAGACGACTTTCCCAGTTTCTTTAGATGCGATTGAAAAAGCCAATCGAGAGTTGGATTGGATGTATGGTGAACTGGAAAAAAAGTTACACAAAAATCAATTTCTGCACTTCCCACCTCAACTTTTCGCATCAGACGAACATCACCGCTGGGGAATATCCCCCTTTCACTATTGCGAGCGATACTACAAAGAAGCCCTCTCGCAACTGAATTCAATAACATCTGCAAACAACGCCATTAAATCTGTACCCGAAGAGCCTACCCAGAAGGATTCGCTGCTTATTTCTGAAGGAGCAACGATTACCGCTACTGCCAGGAAGTCGGAAGATGGGATTTTTGCGCACTGCTCATTGGTAATGAATGGAAGAATGTACGAGAGCGGGAGCTTCGCATTCTATTTGCTAGTAGATGGAAACAAACATGACGTTCGTTGGTACCAAGCGTCACAAAGTGCTCGTTTCTCTATTCCTGACACGCCAGGAGAGTTGAGCATTATGGCCTTCTATCAGGATTCTCTAGGCGAAAGAATTTCTTGTAAATGCACCGTAAGGTCTTTGGATCACTTAAGCGAGTAGTCGTTTCAGCCTTATGCATGGCTTGGCCATGCATAAGGCAATTACCATTGGCGACTACGAAGGCCAGAAGCCATGGAGATACACGTCCTGCTGAATTATTAAGCGCTCTGTCACTAGCTTGGAGCAATTAACGGAGGGTTTTTCCACTCAAGACATCTGCATATAATTCAATAAACCCTATCCCCCACCAACCTCTTCAAATACTGCCCATACCCATTCTTAGCCAACGGCTCCGCCAACTTCAGCAACTGCTCCGCCCCAATCCACCCCTGCCTGTACGCCACCTCTTCCGGACAAGCCACCTTCAACCCCTGCCGCCGTTCAATGGTCGCGATATACCCACTAGCCTCGAGCAACGAGTCATGCGTCCCGGTATCCAGCCAGGCATACCCGCGCCCCATGATCTCCACCGACAACCGGTTCTGCTCCAGGTACACCCGGTTCAAATCGGTAATCTCCAGCTCACCCCGCGCAGATGGCTTGATGCCTTTGGCAATCTCGACCACGTCCTTGTCGTAGAAGTACAACCCGGTCACGGCATAACTGGACTTCGGCTTGGTCGGTTTCTCCTCCAGGCTGATCGCCTTGCCCTTCTCATCGAACTCGACCACGCCGTAACGCTCGGGGTCGTGCACGTGGTAGGCGAACACGCTGGCGCCTTCGTCGCGATCCATGGCGTTGCGCAGCAGTTGCTGGAAGTCGTGGCCGTAATAGATGTTGTCGCCCAGCACCAGTGCCGACAGGTCGTTGCCAATGAAGTCTTCACCAATCAGGAAGGCCTGCGCCAGGCCGTCTGGCGAGGCCTGCACGGCGTAGCTGATGTTGATGCCCCACTGGTGGCCGTCGCCCAGCAGTTGCTCGAAACGCGGGGTGTCCTGCGGGGTCGAGATGATCAGGATGTCCTGGATACCCGCCAGCATCAGGGTGGTCAACGGGTAGTAGATCATCGGCTTGTCGTAAACCGGCAGCAGCTGCTTGGAAATAGCCAGGGTCGCGGGGTGCAGACGGGTACCCGACCCGCCCGCCAGAATGATGCCTTTACGCTTCATAGTGGTCATTTCTCGTGTATTTCCGTAAGCATGCGAGCCACACCCAGGCGCCAGTCTGGCAGGTTCAGGGCAAAGGCTTGCTGCAGTTTATGGGTGTCCAGACGCGAGTTGGCCGGCCGCTTGGCCGGGGTCGGGTAGGCGTCGGTGGTCAACGGGTTGACCTGTTCGGCGTGGGCTTTCAATGGCACACCCAAGGCCGCTGCCTGCTCCAGCACGTAACGGGCGTAGCCGCACCAGGTGGTTTCACCGGCCGCCGCCAGGTGATACAGGCCAGCCAGGGCCGGGTCGCGGCGGGTGGCGGTGATGGCGTGGGCGGTGATGTCGGCGATCAGTTCGGCGCCGGTCGGGGCGCCGTGCTGGTCGTCGATCACGCCCAGGCTGTCGCGTTCCGCAGCCAGGCGCAGCATGGTCTTGGCGAAGTTGTTGCCGCGTGCGGCATACACCCAGCAGGTTCGGAAGATCAGGTGCTGGCAACCGGCGGCCTGGATGGCCTGTTCGCCGGCCAGCTTGCTTTCGCCATAGGCATTCAGTGGGCCGACGCTGTCGTCTTCGCGCCAGGCTTGAGTGCCCTGCCCTGGGAACACGTAATCGGTGGAGTAATGCACCAGCAATGCTCCGCAGTCGGCGGCGGCGCGGGCCAGCACGCCGACGGCTTCGGCGTTTACCTTGAAGGCTTGTTCACGGTCGCTTTCCGCCTTGTCCACGGCAGTGTAGGCGGCGGCGTTGACGATTACATCGGGGGCGTAGGCGCGCACTGTTTCGGCCAGGCCCGGCAGGTTGGCCAGGTCGCCGCAGTGTGCCTGGCTGCGGGAATTGAGCGCCAGCACCTGGCCCAGCGGGGCGAGGCTGCGTTGCAGCTCCCAACCTACCTGGCCGTCCTTGCCCAGTAGCAGAATCTTCATGCCGAGCGCCCTGCGTAGTTCTTCTCGACCCAGTCGCGGTAGCTGCCGGACTGTACGTTCTGCACCCACTCCTGGTTGTCGAGGTACCAGGCCACGGTCTTGCGAATGCCGGTTTCGAAGGTTTCGGCAGGCTTCCAGCCCAGTTCGCGCTCGAGCTTGCGGGCGTCGATGGCATAGCGGCGGTCATGGCCCGGGCGGTCGGTCACGTAAGTGATCTGCTCGGCGTAGGGCTTGCCGTCGGCGCGGGGGCGCAGTTCGTCCAGCAGGGCGCACACGCGGTTGACGATTTCCAGGTTGGGCTTTTCGTTCCAGCCGCCCACGTTGTACACCTCGCCGGTCTTGCCGGCTTCCAGCACGCGGCGGATGGCGCTGCAGTGGTCCTTGACGTACAGCCAGTCGCGAATCTGCTGGCCGTCGCCGTATACCGGCAGCGGTTTGCCGGCCAGGGCGTTGACGATCATCAGCGGGATGAGCTTCTCCGGGAAGTGGTAAGGGCCGTAGTTGTTCGAGCAGTTGGTGGTCAGCACCGGCAGGCCGTAGGTGTGGTGGTACGAGCGCACCAGGTGGTCGCTGGCGGCCTTGCTGGCCGAGTACGGGCTGTTGGGCTGGTACTGGTGGGTTTCGGTGAAGGCCGGTTCATCGGCGGCCAGCGAACCATACACTTCGTCGGTGGACACATGCAGGAAGCGGAAGGCCTGACGCGATTGCTCATCCAGGCCGCCCCAGTAGGCGCGTACGGCCTCCAGCAGGCGGAAGGTGCCGACGATGTTGGTTTCGATGAAGTCTTCCGGGCCGTGGATCGAGCGGTCGACGTGGGACTCGGCGGCAAAGTTGACGATGGCGCGTGGCTGGTGGGTTTTCAGCAGCTGTTCCACCAGCGCGGAATCACCAATGTCGCCATGCACGAAAATGTGCCGCGCGTCGTTCTGCAGGCTGCTCAAGGTCTGCAGGTTGCCTGCGTAGGTGAGTTTGTCGAGGTTGACCACGGGCTCGTCATTGCCGGCCAGCCAGTCCAGCACGAAGTTCGCGCCAATGAAGCCCGCACCACCAGTTACCAGAATAGTCATCGTTCAGTTCTTCCCAATTCCCGCGTTCAAACTTCACAGCGTTTGAAGTTCATGTAGGCGTTCCTGTATCGGCAACGCCGTTCATTTTGTAAGTGCTGCGTTCAGGGCTCCATGCGCCGGCGCTGGTACAGCCAGTCCACAATGTCGCCGCCAGGCACGTAGCCGCTTACGGTGTCACGCAGCAGCTGTCGCACGGTGGCAAAGTCATCTTCCGCAGTCGCCGCGCGCAGGGCGTCAAGGCGCTGCTTCAGCACATCCCAGGGCAGGTAGTCCTCGTGTGCGCTCATGATCATGGGGTGGCGGGTGGCAATCACGTTGTCGCCGATCAGCAGCTCTTCGTACAACTTCTCGCCCGGACGCAGGCCGGTGAAGTTGATGGCGATGTCGCCCAGCGGGTTGCGCTCGGAGCGGATGCTGAAGCCGGACAGGTGAATCATCTTTTCCGCCAGTTCCACGATCTTCACTGGTTCACCCATGTCCAGCACGAACACATCGCCGCCCTGCCCCATGGAACCGGCCTGGATCACCAGCTGCGCGGCCTCGGGGATGGTCATGAAGTAGCGGGTGATTTTCGGGTGGGTCACGGTCAGCGGCCCACCGGCCTTGATCTGCTTGTGGAACAGCGGAATGACCGAGCCCGACGAGCCCAGCACGTTGCCGAAACGCACCATGGTGAAGCGGGTCTTGTTCACCTGTGAGACATTGCCGGTTTCGCCCATCAGTACCGGCGCCAGCTCACGGCTAAGGGCCTGCAGCACCATTTCGGCCAGGCGCTTGGTACTACCCATCACGTTGGTGGGGCGCACGGCCTTGTCGGTGGAAATCAGCACGAAGTTGGCAACGCCGGCCTGCAGCGCCGCCTGGGCGGTGTACAGGGTGCCGAACACGTTGTTCGTCAGGCCTTCGGCAATGTTGTGCTCGACAATCGGCACATGCTTGTAGGCAGCGGCGTGGTACACGGTGTCCACCTGCCAGGCACGCATCACGTCGAGCATCTTGGCCTGGTCGCGGACCGAGCCGAGGATGGGGATCAGCTGCACCGCCAGGCCTTCGCGAATGATGCGCTGCTCCAGTTCGCCGGCAATGGTGTACAGGTTGAATTCGCTGTGATCGAACAACAGCAGGGTGCGCGGTGTCTGCCCGAGGATCTGGCGGCACAGCTCGGAGCCGATAGAGCCGCCGGCACCGGTCACCATGACCGTCTGGTCGATGATGCAGTGCTGTAGCAGGTCGCCTTGCGCCGGCACCGCGTCGCGGCCCAGCAGGTCGGCAATGTCCACCTCCTGGATGTCGTCCACCTTGACCCGGCCGCTGGCCAGGTCCATGAAGCCGGGCACACTGCGCACGTGCAGCGGGTAGCCTTCCAGCAGGTTGAGGATTTCGCGGCGACGGCTGCGGCTCACCGAGGGCAGCGCCAGCAGGATTTCTTCGGCGCCGGTATCGTCGATCATGCGTTGCAGTTGTTCCGGCTGGTACACCTGCAGGCCGGCGATCACTCGGTCAGTGATGCTGGCATCGTCGTCGATGAACGCTACCGGGCGCATGGCCTTGCCCATGCGCAGCGCCGCCACCAGCTGGTTACCGGCCGAGCCGGCGCCGTAGATGGCCACCCGTGGCAGGCCGTCGTCGCGGTTGGCAAAGGGCACGTGCTGCACGGCAGTGGCAAACCAGTCGCCGAGGAAGTACTGGCGCATGGCCAGACGCAGGCCGCCGACCATGATCAGGCTCAGCCACCAGTAGTTGAAGGTGATCGAGCGCGGCACCACGTTCTGGTGGTTGCTGGCCCAGTAGATGATGAAACCGAGGATCAGCGCCGACAGGGTCACCGCCTTGATGATCGCGATCAGTGCGTCATTGCCGAAATAGCGCATCACCGCCCGGTAAAGACCAAAGCGGATGAACAACGGGATCGAGATGATCGGCGCCGTGATGAACAGCCAGGTGTGATCACGGACAGGGTTGGCCAGGTCATCGATGCCCAGGCGCACGACAAACGCCAGCCACAGCGCGAACCAGACCAGAATTACATCGGTCGCTACCTGGATCAGCCGTTTGTGGCGTCGAGGTAGTCCAAGCAGTCTTGAGCGCAGCTTATCCATAGAACCTCTGAGAGTGTTGCAAAGTGACATGTCTAGCGTCTTCTTTCTATCACTCTAGCTAGTGTTCGAGTTCACCGGCGCGCCAGCGCACGGCCAGAAACGCCAATGGCAGGTAGGCGATGATCACGCCCAACACGCCGTCCAGGCCCAGCAACAGCACACACAAGGCCACCGGCAGCAGCCAGAACAGGTTGAGCCCGGCCACAGCCAGGGTCACCGGCAGGTGCTTGCCATAGTGGCGCGAGGCGAACTGGTAGGCGTGGCTGCGGTGCGCTTCGTACACCTTGTCGCCGCGCAGCAGGCGGCGGATCAGGGTGAAGGTAGCGTCGACCACGAACACGCCCAACAGGATCAGCCAGCACCAGAACAGCTGCGGCGCGGCCCAGGCCGCCTGCAGCGACAGGCCTGCCAGCACGATACCAAGGAAGCCACTGCCAGCGTCACCCATGAAGATCCTGGCCGGCGGGAAGTTCCAGAACAGGAAGCCCAGCGTGGCCGCGGCCAGCAACAGTGGCAGCGCCATCAACTGTGGCACACCGGCCAGGGCCGAGAGCAGCACCATGCCCAGGCAGGCGGTCACCGCTTCGACGCTGGCGATGCCGTCGATACCATCCATGAAGTTATACAGGTTGAGCATCCACACGCTGTAGAACGCGGCCAGGATGTAGCCGAACCACTGCAGGTCCAGGGTAAAGCCGAACACCTGCAGCGGCGCCAGGCCACCCAGCCAGTACAGCATCCAGACGGCCGCGGCGAAGTGGCCAAGCAGGCGCCAGCGGGCAGCGATGTGGCCGTGGTCGTCCATGAAGCCGATTACCGCGATCAGTGCCCCTGCCCCGCCGATGGCAACCAGTGCCGGCAGCGGCACAGCGCCCGCCAGGCCCAGCAGCGGCAGGCAGCCAAGAAAGCTCAGCACAATGGCTACACCGCCACCCCGTGGGGTGGGCACGGTGTGCGAACTGCGCGCGTTGGGCACGTCGATGATCTGCTTGTTCAGGGCGTAGCGCCGCAGCACTGCGGTCAAAAGCAGGGATGCCCCTGCGACCAGGGGGATAAGCCACCATGCCATCATTTGTCTTGCTCTTTCAGAAAGTTGAGTGCCGTAGCCCGCAGTGCCTGGTCGACATCCAGCGGGGGCTGCCAGCCCAGCAGTTCACGGGTTTTGCCAATGTCTACCTGCAGCGAGCCGCACAGGCGCTGGGCCAGCCCGGCCTTGCCGGCCAAGGTGGCCGCGCCCTTCAACCAGGCGGCGGGCACGGGCAACAACCTGGCTGGCTTGCCCAGCGCCTTGCCCAACCGTTGCAGCAGTTCGGTGGTGGACAGGTCGTGGCCATCGCTGGCCAGAAAAGTCTGGTTGGCGGCGGCCGGGTGGTCGATGCAGGTCAGCAGCAGGTCCACCAGGTTGTCCAGCGCCACCAGGCTGCGTTTGTTGTGGATGGCGCCAAATGGCAGCGGCACACCTTTGCTCAGCCAGTTCATCATGCTGCGGAAGTTGGCTTTCACGCCTGGACCATACACCAGCACCGGGCGCACGATCACCACTTCCAGCCCGGTTTCAGCCGCCAATTGGCGCAGGCCGTCTTCGGCTTCGCGCTTGGAGATGCCGTACGGGTCCGAAGGCGCAGGGGTTTCATCGGCAGTGAACGGCTGGCGGCCGTTGGTGGTTTCGCCGTTCACCTTCACCGAGCTTACAAAAATGAAGCGCCGCACACCGGCCTGGGCGGCGGCTCGGGCCAGGCTCAGGGTACCTTCCACGTTTACCCGGCGGAACTCGGCCAGCGGATCGGCGGCGGTTTCCTGCATTACGTGCACGCGGGAGGCCAGGTGGATTACGGTGTCGACCTGCTCGAAATGCCCGGACGCAACATCCACCGCCGCCAGTTCGCTGAATGGCCGGTAGTCGACGCCCGCCAGCCGCTGGCCAGGCGCTTGCCGTACCAGCGCGCGCGGCGCCCAGCGTGTGTCTGCAGCAAGCCGCTGCAGCAACACCTTGCCGACAAAACCGCTACCGCCGGTGGCCAGGATACCTGGCCGTTGCCCGTTGCCTTGCTCGGCCATCAGCCTCTCCCCGCCCGGCCCAGCAGGCGGGTGAACACGCTACGGTACTGGTCTGCCACCACCGACCATCGGTAACGGCGGTTGGCAATTTCATGCAGGCGCGCCGACAGTTGCGCACGGGCGCCTTCATCGGCAAACAGGGCTTGGGCGTGGTTGCGCAGCGAGGTGCTGTCGGCAAAGTACAGCGCCTGGTCTTCGGTGGTGGCGCGGTTGAACGACACATCGAAGGCCACCACCGGCAGGCCCAGCCACATGGCTTCGACAAGCGACGGGTTGGTGCCGCCGGCGCTGTGGCCATGCAGGTACACCGTGGCATTGCTGCGCAGCGGGCTCAGTTGCTCCACGTCGTAGATCGGGTCCAGCAGGTGAATGTTGCTTACCCCTTCGTATTGCTTGCGCAGTTGCACGCCGTATTCGCTGTGGTTCCAGTTGCCGATGATCGCCAGCGGCATGCCAGAGCCGGCGAAGGCTTCGAGAATGACATGGATGTTGTTCTCCGGCTCGATGCGGCACACCGTAAAGGCATAGGGCGCACCCAGGAAGGGGTAAGCCTGGCGGGCTTGCTCGCTTGGCTCGCCGGCCCGGGCCTGGTCGCCACCGTAGGCAATCAGTTCGCTGGGTTTGTTGTATTCGGCGGTCACGTATTCCTGCAACACCTTGTTGTCGGTGATGACCGCGTGGGCAAAACGCACGGCCACCGCTTCGGACAACTTCAGGAACCAGCGGGCGAAGTTGGACCACTTGGCGCGCTTCCATTCATAGCCGTCGATGTTCACCACGATCGGCTTGCGGGTCAGCAGGCGCATGAATGGCAGGGCAATGCAGCCGGAAACACCCAGAATCAGCATCAGGTCATGCTTGCGGTAGGCGTGCAGCATGCTCAGCACATCGTACGGAATGCTTTGCACGCCATTGGCCTTGAGGTTCAGGTAGACCAGGCGGGCACGCTCGAAAAACTTCGGGCGCTGGGGGTAATGGGGCGCACTGCAATATACGGTGAGTTCGCAGTCACCCGGCAGGTTGCGCACCAATTGCTCGGTCAGTGTTTCCCAACCACCGTATTGAGCGGGTAAACCGACCGTACCAATCACTGCAATCTTATAGGTCATCAAACACCATCACGATTTTTTTCTGGAAGTTGGCAGTGGAAAACTCACTCGCTTTCCTGCGTGCGCACTCGGACAGTGCCTGGCACACCTGTGGGTCCTGCGACAGGCGCGCAACGGTGCGCACCAGTTGTTCATGGTTTTTCGAATCGATCTGGTAGCCCTCAACCCCGTCACTGACCAGTTCGACCGGGCCGCCTACCGGGGGCACTATGGTCGGGATGCCGAAAGCCATCGCCTCGAGAATGGTCAGGCCAAAGGTTTCAACCCAGCCGTCCACATGGGACAGGTTCAGCACCAGGCTGGCATTGCGGTAGAACTTCGCCACCTCGGCACTGGCCGGGCTGAGCATGAGGTTTTGCGGCAGAACCTTGCCGGCAAAGTAGGCATCCACTTCCTGCGGGCTGGCATTGAGCACCAGGGTGAACTTCAGCACAGGGTTCGCGGCCAGTGCGGTGGCCAGGGCGACAAATTCGTCCACCCCTTTGTAGCCCTTCAACGACGCCAGCATCAGCACGTTGAAGCTGCCGTCGTGCAAGTGCTGGTACGGCGTGGCCATTGCCTGCTGCTGGAAGCCCTCGGCCAGCCCGTTGTACACGGTCACCGCTGGCACGCCGGCCACGCCCTCTTGTACCTGCAGGTACTTCGACACGTAGACCACCTTGCTGGCACAGCCGGCAATCACCCGGCGCAGGAACGCCTTGAGCAGCGCAGGCCGGATAGAGGTTTCGTGCACGTGGTAGACCACCTTGGCACCGCGCAAACGGGCGGCCAGGGCGGCACCAAAGGGCAGCATGGTGTTAACCAGCACGATCGACCCCGGCCGCACCTGGCGCAACAGACTGAAGAACAGCGCCACCTGCGAGCCGGCATACGCCAGCAAGGTCAGCCAGCGGTTGTCGAAGCGCTTGTAGGCAAACCTGCAGGTGCGTACCTGCAGCTCGTCGAGCACACCGTGGCCGCTGCTGCCCACATGCAGGGTGCAGTCGGCGCCATGTCGCTGTAGCGCGGTGATGGTCTGGTTCAACACCCGGGGGCTGCCGCTGTAGTCATTCAGCAGATGGACAAAGTGCAACGTTTTCATGCCACCCCTTCTTCCGCTACGCGCGCCTTGATGAACTTGGCCGGCACACCGCCATAAATCGAATTCTTGCGGTACACGCCCGCGGCCACCACCGCCCCTGCGGCGAACACGCAGCCGTCTTCGATCACCGCGCCATCGAGTACGGTCACCTTGGCGCCGATCCAGCAGTTGCGGCCCACCTTGATGCCCTGGCGGGTCACGCCCTGCAGGCGGATGGGTTGCAGCGGGTCTTCGAAGTTGTGGTTTTCCGAATGGAAGCTGACGAAGTTGCCGATGATGGTGTCGCTGCCAATCTCGATGCCGCCGGCGCAGCCCAGGAAACAGCCGGCACCCAGGCCGACGTTGTCGCCAATCACCAGGCCCTTGCCGATGTTGGCCAGGCTGCCGGTGCACTCGATGATGATGTGCTTGTTCAGCGACACGGCGGTGCCGAAGCGGATGCCGTCATTGGACAAGGCATCGACGAAGCAGCCCTGGTCAATGACCAGCCCCGGGCCGTACTCGATCTTGCCCACTTCCTTCAGGGTTACCCCCGAGCCGATGAACGCCAGGCGCCGCCGGCGCAGGCGGATCACGCCGCGGCAGGCCATCAGCAGCTTGGTCACGAACAGCCCCAGCAGATAGCCCGACGAGATGCGCCGGTCGACAACCAATGGGCGCTTTTTAACCAGCAGCACCAGCTTTTCGAGCAAGGCATGCATCATTTCACGGCCCTCACCTGGGTAAACAAGGCCTTGACGAAGGCCGGGCGGCGGTAGGCCACCGCTTTGCGAATGGCTGCATAGACCAGGTACAGGTCAAGCAGGCCTCGCTCCAGCAGGCCGTGGGAATGGAAGCTGATACGCAGCCCGTGGATCATTTCCTCGAAGCGGAACAAGGCACGCTCGGGGGTATCGGCACTGTGCTCGGACAGGTCGTGGGCAATCTCCACATCCAGCACGCAGGCCTTGGGGAAATAACCCTCGTAGCGGATGAAAAAGTCGGTATCGGTAGCATAGAAGCGCAACCGCTCGTCATAGAAAGGCGTCATGCGCTGGAAGCACTCGCGAGTGAAGATCAAGCCACTGTTGATGCCCAGCAGGTTTTTCGAGTCCACCAGCCCCGCGGCCACGTTGGGGGTAAGGCGGCCCATGAACAGCCAGCGCTTGCCGGGGCTGACCAGTTGCCCATGGCTGACCAGCCGGGGCATGAACACGCCCACCTGCTCGCCGCCTGGCGCACGGCGTACCTGGCCGATCTGCGCCAGGCAGCTGGACAGGCGGATGTTCGAGTAGTTGGTGTCATCGTCCGAGATCATGAACAGGTCGACCCCGGCGGCAAACGCCTGTTCGGCCACCTGGTTGTAGACCACCGACAACCGCTGGTTGTCCGCCTCGTACCAGCGTACGCCCGGGCACGGCTGTGCCACGCCGGGGGAGTTGTTCCAGACGTACAGCTGCAGGTCGATACCCTCGTCACGCAGTAAAGCCTGCTGCGCGAGCAATGACTGCAGGGCAATCGAGTCCTGGCTAGCTTTCCGATACAGAACGATCAGGACTGCCAGGCTCAACTTTTGTTCTTCTGTTTTCACCAATGATCACCATCACCACGATCGCGAAAATGTAGAGGACAACACTGTTCGTATAGGACTGGAAAAAGAACGAGCTCAGGAAGAACGGATAGCTGGCAATCACGAAGTTGCCCAGGCCGTTTTTCCAGGAGCTGCCGTGAGGCCTGTCCCGGACGATGATCGTCACCAGCTTGTGATACCAAAGGATCAACCCGGCCATGATCAGCAGGCCGACCAGACCGCAGGTGGCCAGCAGGTTGAGCCAGAACGAATCGAACCAGTGCGGCTGGCCCGGGCCTACCGCGCCAAAGCCATAGCCCATGGGGTGCGCGCCAAGCACCTCAAACATGTGCAGCCACTGCCGCTCACGGTCCAGTGCAGACAAGTCCTCGGTGTAGCCCATCGACAGGTAGGCGAAAATCGCCACGGTCAGGCCCACGAACTGCAGGTAGCCCAGCAGTGAGATCAGCCAGGCCGTACGCAGTACCCGGGCCGCCACCAGCATCGAGCAGATGCACACCAGGCCGATCATGGCCGTACGCACCGAACCGATCACAATCAGCCCGCACAGCAGCAGGAAGGCAACACTCAGCAGCAGGCGCCGGGTCAACGACCAGTTGCGCCCGCTGAGCAACACGGCCAGGGTCATGGCTGCGGTATTGAGGATTACCGCAGAAAACTCCAGCGTGCCGGTAAAGAAGCCGGAAACCCGCGGCAGCCCGTCACGCATCGAGTTGTAGGGTTGCAGCTCATAGCCTTTGGCGGTAAGCAGCGGCCAGTACCAGAACTGCTCGGCCGAGACGATGGTCAGGTACTGGTAAAACGCATACGCGCCGGTAAGTACGCTCATCGCCAGCACCGACCAGTACACATGGCGCAGCTTCTTCTCGGTCGACACCGCGTGGGCCCAGATGGCCACCGCCATGCCGACGAACACCGGCACGGCCAGTGCGCGGAACATGCGCACCGACGACGCGCTAAGGTCGCCGAACAGCAGATACAGGAAGACGAAGAACAGCACGACCAGCAACCACCGCCCGACTTCGAGGTTGACCATGCCACGTGCCGTGACACTGGCCAGCACCCGCAGCAGCAGCCACATGATCATCAGCAGGCTGATCATTTCTCGCCAACCGGCAAACACACTGCCCAGCCCCAGCGTCAACACGACGAAGTCGCTGAAGAACAGCAGGCAGAACAGCACGCCGATAAATATCCTGATCACACTCACCCTCGCGCTCTGGTCAGCCTGGCCAGCCGGAACAGCACGACCTTGATCAAGAGTTTGATTCTCGGCACCCAGGCGTAGGCAAACAGGGTTCGCAACGCCAGGTTCGTGTCTATGCGGCACAGGGCGTCGAAGACATCCGCAGGGATCATGCTAGTGACCTTACCTGTCGGTTTCATGAAATCGAGGTTGCCCGTCCACGGCAACATGGCTGCCAGTTCGTTCTCGCTGAATTCGCCCCGCTCGATGCAAGCCAGGTAACGCGCTTTCACCGACTCCAGCGAGTTGACCCGCTGCACCGCTTCCACCACCGAGGCACTGGGCCGGGGTTGTTCGATGCTGTCCAGCAGCTGGTCGATGCTGGCCACCTTCAGGCCGTCTGCCGGGGAATAGCCCTGAATCGGCGCCACCAACCCCACGCAACGCCGGCCCTTGAGCAATTGCTCGGCGAACGCCGTGCCACCGGGTATAGGGTAGCTGTCCAGGTAGAAGTCGGCTTTTTCCGCAAAGGCCAGGTAGTCCTTGTACGGCAGGTGGCGGCGGATGAAGAAGCGCTTGGGGTAGCGCAGCTTCACTGTCCACCACCAGGTGTTGGTCAGGGGGTTGGCACCGATGATCCAGCACTCGGCATTGGGGAAGCGCTGAAGAATCGCCGTGATCGACGGACGCATGTCCAGGCCGCCGTGGGGCTTGTACTTGGCCGCCGAGGCAGCGCTGAACACCTTGATCCGCTCATGGGTTGGCACGGCATCCGGCACTCTGGCGCCGCTGGTCTCGATCGGGATCGCCAGGAAGCTCTTCTGGCAGGATAGGTGCTTTTTCTTGTCCAGATGGTGCCCGTAGGCGCTGATCTCGAAATACACGTCGGCCACCGACGCGCCAAAGCTGAACACGTGGTCGGCATGGTTGACGAAATACACTGTCAGCGCGGCGCCACGTTGTTGCTTCAGCAGGCCGCAGGCGACGGTGGTGATGATGTCGTCCGGGTGAATGTGCAACACCACCTTGTCGTACTGGGCCAGGATGTCGACGATGGACTGCAGGCGGGCGCACGGGTCATCGCCGCGCGCCACCTCGATATGGGCGAAATAGCCTGCCAGGCGTTCGAGCACCTGGGGCTTGGCGCTGCGCGCGACCAGCAGGTCCACAGGCCCCTCGTGCATGTGCGCCAGGCGCTCCATCAGCCGGGTGTGCCCGCCTTGCATATAGGGTTCGCTGACCACATGCAGGCAGCCGCGCGATACGCTGCTGACAGCCGGCAGCGTGACCTGGCTGGCGCATCGGGCCACCAGGTGGCGCTCCAGCGCGGTGGCATCATAAATACCCAGGTCCACCGCCCAGAGCAGTGCCCCATAGACCTGCGCCTGCACCAATGCCTGGGCAGGTTCAGCGCCAAGGATGCGCCCATGTAACTGTTCGATGACGTCCTTCATCTCTACTCAGCTCCGCGCCGTATCGCCAACAATAATGTGCAAACGACGGAATACCGAGAAATACATCACGACTCCGTACAACAGGTAGTTTGCCGCGTATGCAAGGGTAACTTTTTCATACCCCCACAACTGGGTGAAATAGACCGTCAGAGCATAAAGCGAAAGCGTCGAGAGGACTTCGGTAATCAGATACAACCGGGTGAGTGCCTTGCCGAGCATCAGGTAGGCCATCAACCAACTGATGACCTTCAAGCTGTCCCCTACCATCTGCCATGCGAACAGCTCACGCATGGGCAGGAATGACGCCGAGAAAAGGACATGGATGATGAAGTCCCTGAGCAGGTAGATAACCAGGCCGGCAGCAATGGTTAGGGGCAGGATGAGCTTGTATCCCTGAATGATTTCCCGACGAAGTTCACCTGCATCTGAAAGCTCCGAGAGCCTCGGCAGGTAATAGACCGCAAGCGTCGTGGTGATCAACATGAGATAGGCCGTGCTCAACCGCCACATGGCCTCCCAGTAACCAGCGTGATCCCAGCCGAACTCCGCCCCCAGGTAATCCCGGATGAACACATGGCAAACGGGCAGAGAACATGCTGTCACAACGGCCATGAGGGCAAACTTTGCCAGCCGGGACAAGGACTGCTTGTCCAGCGCCCCGATGAAATCTGAGAGGCGGAACCATGATGTGCGCATGCAGATGACCAAGGTGGCCACGAAGCTCAACGACTGGTACACAGCCAGCGAAACCAGCGCACCGTACAACCCCAGCCTGATGGTCAGGGCACAGGTCACCACCAGCGATATCAGGCTGCCAGAAATATTGGCAAGCACGTAGCGCTGAACGTCTTTCTTGCCGTTCAGAATGCCCAGCAGCAAAGAGTTGAAGGCAAAAAATACCAAGGTAGCGGCAAACCACACCAGCACTGGGGCGAGTTTTTCGTCGTTGAAAAACCAACCTGCCAATGGTGCCCGCATGGCCACGATCAGCACTGCCAATACACACGAAACCAGCAGTGACAGCGTCCCGGCAGTTCGCCAGATCCTGTGTTGTTCGTCCGGCCGATCAGCAAACTCCGCCGTGTACTTGGTTACCCCTGTGCTGACAGCGCCGCTGGCCAGTGTCGTGAACATGGTAACGGCATTCTGCAATTGCCCGATCGCCGCGTAACCCGCTGGCCCTACATAAAGGGCCAGCACCTTGTTGAGCCCCAGCAATGTCGCCATCTTTACAAAAACAGCAATAGCATTCAGCAGACTGGTCTTGATCAACGTCATGTATTATTGCCCGGACACAGTAAAACTGTTGCAGGCATCGATGACCGTCTGAATATCCGCGTCGCTCATGGTGGGGTCGACAGGCAGGCTGAGCACTTCATCATGAATTTTTTCAGTCAGCGGCAGGCTCAAACCGTTGTACTGACTGTAAGCCTGCTGCCTGTGAGGCGGGATTGGGTAGTGAACCAGCGTCTGTATCCCTTGCTCGCGAAGATGTTGCTGCAAATCGTTTCTGTGCGGCGTGCGTACTACATACAGATGCCAGACATGCTCCTCGACAACTTTATTTTGCGGCTGGACGATTTGAGCATTTTGAATGCCCGCGCGGTAGCACTTGGTGATGTGCCGGCGCCGGCTGATTTCTTCACCCAGATACTTGAGCTTCACGTCCAGCATAGCCGCCTGGATCTCGTCCAAACGACTGTTCACTCCGACGTACAAGTTCTTGTACTTCTCATGGGAGCCGTAGTTTCTGAGGGCGCGCAGCACTTCCGCCAACTCGGCATCCGAGGTGGTTATCGCCCCGGCATCGCCGAGCGCACCCAGATTCTTGCCCGGATAGAAGCTGAAGCCCGAGGCATTCCCCCAGCTCCCCGCCCGCTTGCCATCGATTGAGGCACCGTGAGCCTGGGCCGAGTCTTCGAGTACCAGCAAACCGTATTCGGCGGCAATCTCGGTGATCGCCTTCATGTCTGCAATTTGCCCATACAGGTGTACCGGCAGGATGACGCGCGTCTTGTCGGTAATAGCCTGGCGTATGAGGGAGGTATCAATATTGAAGGTTGCGGGGTCAGGTTCGACGAGCACAGGCTCAAGCCCACTGGCGGTGATTGCCAGGATGCTCGCAATGTAGGTATTGGCCGGGACGATGACTTCATCACCCTGCTTCACCCGCCCCAGCTGTTTCCAGGCGGTCAAGGTCAACGTCAGCGCATCGAGACCGTTTGCCACGCCAATGCAATGAGCGGTACCGCAATAAGCGGCAAAGTTGCTTTCAAAGCGGGCCAGAGCGCTACCGCCGATGTACCAGCCGGAATCGATGACATCGGCACACGCTTGCAACAATTCTTCGCGGTACTGTTTATTGACGGCCTTGAGATTCAGGAAATCAACCATGCTCTAGCTCCCTTGTTATTTTTGCCGGATTACCCACTACCACGCAGTAATCAGGTACATCCTTTGTCACGACGGCACCGGCACCTACCATGGCGTGTCGACCAATCGTGACGCCCGGGAGCAATGTTGCGTTGGCACCGATGCTGCAGCCTTCCTTCAGCACCGTGACTTCGTAAGCCTCGGGGTAACACTTGGAGCGCGGTACTCTGTCGTTGGTGAATGTAGCATTGGGGCCAATGAAGACATTGTCCTCGATCACGAGCCCCTCCCACAGAAACACACCACTTTTCACGGTGACGTTGTCCCCGACTACAACCCCTCCTTCGATCAGGGTGTGGGCGCATATGTTGCAGTTGCTGCCAATTCGCGCACCTTTGAGGATGACCGCGTATTGCCAGACTCTGGTTTTTTCACCGATGGCATCGGTTTGTACATCGGCCAAGGCATGAATGCTAGGCATGGGCGATCAGCCTCTTGAAGTCATCGTAACTGCGAATGTAATCACGCTCGTCGTAGGTTTCACTGGCGATGACCATGAGTACGCAGTCTTCACTGAAATCATGCATTTCACGCCAGACCATATTCTTGATCAGCAAGGCTTTCTGTGGCGCGTCAAGCATATGGTCGACTCGGCCGGTACCGTCATCCAGGGTCATGCGGCAACTGCCGGCCAGGCAGATTATCAGTTGCTGGAGATCCCGGTGGGCATGGAAGCCGCGGCTGACGCCGGCCTTGGTACCGAAGATGTAGTAGACGCGACGGATGGCAAACGGGATATTCAACGCCTTTTCAATACTGATCAGGCTCCCGCGATCATCACCAATAATCGGTAGTACCAAGTCTTCCGCCTGCCCTTTCAGGATCAGCGGTGGCAAGTCAGCCTCGGCAAGGGTTGGCGCAATCGCATCCTTGTCACTGATCAGCAGCCCCTCCAGCTGTGGCCATTCGATGGCAAGGTCCGGGTCATTCCAGGCAATGCTGCGTTCATGCTCTTTGGAGTAGACATTGGTCGTGCGGTACTGGAACACCGTATCTTCTTCCAGCGCGATAAAACCATGGGCGAAGCCTTCAGGCACCCACATCATCTTGCGGTTGGCCGCCGACAGCTCCATGCCTACCCACTGCCCGAAGGTAGGGGAGCCTTTTCGAATATCCACTGCCACGTCGAACACTGCGCCCTTGACCACGCTTACCAACTTGCCTTGGGCAAATGGATAAAGCTGATAGTGCAAGCCGCGCATGACGCCCTTTTTGGATAAAGAGCAATTTTCCTGAACAAAAGAAGGCGGAAGGGTAATACCTTGCGCACTGAGCAAGGCATGAAACTTAGGCTCGCTATAAGACTCATAGAACCAGCCCCTGTCGTCCTCGAAAACGGTAGGTTCAAAAACGACTACGTCCGAGATATTTGTTTCTATGAGCTTCACGCAACCAGCCTCTTGTTGAAATTTATTACTATCAGTTCGACTCTTCCCGCAGCATACAGGCTCGGGGGTGCGGGGTGGCTCAAACGCGTCCCAGACGACGTTCTCTTTCAGTAGATACCAGGTGGTTAAATGCGGCCAGGAGCACACCGAGTACCAGCCCTGCGAACACACCCCCTACGACAATAAGCAATTTGCGCAGCCGGACCGGGGTATCAGGCACCTCGATGGCACCATCCTGCTGAAACACCTCGATCACGGCCGGGTTCAGCTGCAGATTGCGGTAAAAGTCGAGTTTCTCCTGGATCTCCCGCAAACCGGCGACGAATGGGTCATCGGACTCCCGCGTGCGAAGGTTTGCAAGCTCTGCCTCAAGGGCCTGGCTACCGCGCATGTAGGTCAGTGCGCCCTGCATGCCGCCAGACACCTCAGTATCCATGCCACTGGCAATGATGGGTGGCTTGCTCAGGTTCACTGCCTTGGCAACTTTCAGCGCCTCTTCAAGGCGGGCGATTTGATCTTCCCGCTGCTTGTGCGCCGCATCTCGCGCGCTGCGGATCTGTTGCTCCAGGTTCTTGACCACCACCTTCACTTCAGTATCGGCATCTTCAACCAGCGTCTTTTTAGCAAGGTCGCTGGCCATTTCCGAAAAACGCGTTACCCACTTCACACTCATCTTGGGGTCGTCGCTTAACGCCCTGATCAAAAAGCGCTCGGCACTATCTCCCGCCACAGCCCCCACAGTCAATACCTTGCCAAACTGGTCATAAAGTGCATCTTGAGAGCCTTGGCGGGCGACCTCTGGCAAATTAGGCAAATAGACCGCGCGAAAAAACTGGCGCCGCAGTGACTCGGATTGCAGGGAACGCAGGTAAATCTGATAAACATCTTTGGGTGTAAACGCTTTGAGGCCGCTGGCTTCAGTGCGACCATAGTTCAACTGGGCAATATCATTCTTGGTAGGTGGCAATATAAAAGACTTGGCCTCATACATCGGCGTCTTTAGCCAAACATAAACAAGAGTAGCTGCAGTAACTAAAACAACGCACGAAAGGATGAGCAGTTTACGACTCCACAAGACATGCCAGAGTTCGAGAACATCAACTTCGTCATTTTCGACTCCGGGACTACGTTCATTTCGCATTTGTTCTCGTTTTCCTTAGATCCGGCCATTTGCATGATTCCTCTGCCAGCCAGGCTTAGCCTTGGCTGCAGCTGACCTGACGAAAGACCAGCTGAAGCTAAGCGTAGCGGCATTTTGCTCATCCACCGCAGACCGCTCGAAACGACCTACAGCTTTAGCACTTATCCGATCTAAGAGAAAGATACCGTCAACAAAGTTCCACCGCCGCCCCACGAGCCGACGGCCTGCGGCTCGCTACTGGGCAACCATGACGTCGACCTCCCTACCGCCGCGCTTGCTTAATGCTTCGGCCAAAGCTGATTTCGCCCGAGCTTCTCCATGTACCAGCACAACCTTCCTTGCGGCTTTCGCACCATCCAGCGCGAAGCTCACCAACCCCTGCTGATCCGCATGACCAGAGTAGCCCGGCAAGGTTACGACTTTTGCGCGCACCTCATACATCCGCCCATCCAGATCAATCTGCACAAACCCTTCCGCCCCTTCACTCGCCTGTATCACCGCGCCCGGCGTGCCCTTGGCCTGGTAACCGACAAACATTACCTCGTGCCGCGGATCCCCGAGCATGGCCTTGAGGTAATTGACGATGCGCCCCCCGAACACATGCCATTGCCGGCAATCACGATCGCCGGGCGCCCGGTGCTCTTCAGGTAATTGACCACCTGCTGGTGGCGGGCATGGGTGTCCACGCTGATCAACTGGCTGAAGCCAAGCGGGTCGCGCCCTTCGGCCAGGCGCGCCCTGGCTTCGGCATCCCAGTAGTCGTGCAACTCCCGGTACACACCGGTAATGCGCTGGGCCAGTGGTGAGTCAAGGATGATGGGCAGCTGTGACCAGTCGAGCGGGTCGCCCTCGGAGGCCGGGCCGGCCTTGTTCAGCAAGGCCTTGCGATGAAGAATGCCTTCGAGCTCATACAGCAGCTCCTGGGTGCGGCCGAGACTGAAGGCCGGAATGAGCAGCGTGCCCTGGTCGGCAAGGGCGCGGTCGATGGCCGCTTCCAGCCGCTGCTGCCGGTCGCCTGCAGGCGGGTGCAGGCGGTCGCCGTAGGTGCTTTCCAGTACCAGCACATCGGCCCGTTCCGGGGGCAGCACAGGGCGCAGCAAAGGGTTGCCACCGGCGCCAAGGTCACCGGAGAACACATATCGGGTATTGGCTTGTTCACGCTGCACATCGCATTCGACATAGGCCGAACCCAGCAGATGACCAGCGCGCTGCAGGCGAATGCGGCAACCGAGGCCGGGGCGCTCGACCAGGGTGTGCCACTGCTCGAAAGGCACGGGCTCGATAAGGTCGCGGATGAACTCCAGATACCTCGCCACTTGGGCGGGCTCACTGCTGATACTCAGTTTGTAGGCATCTTCCAGCACCAGAGGCAGCAGCCGGGCGGACGGCTCGCTGCACAGGATCGGGCCACGGTAGCCGGCAGCCAGCAATGCCGGAATGCGACCTACATGGTCGAGATGCACATGGGTGATGACCAGAGCCTGAATACCCTGCACGTCGAAGCCCAACGGTGCCGATGCTGCGCCTGGCGCGGCCTCGGCGCCCTGCTCCAGGCCGCAGTCGATCAGCAGGCTGGTGGACGGGGCGAGGTGCAGTTGATGGCAGGAGCCGGTGACGCCACGGGCACCACCGTGATGGGAAAGGACAGGATATTCCATGTTGCGCACACTCGCCTGGGCCGAAAATGAAGTGCGTTATTACTCCATGACGGCCGGTACAGGCATAGGTGAGACTTTCCCAAACAGTTGTAGGAAATATCCTTAGTTACCGTTCAGTGCTGCCTGGCGGGCAGAAGCCCTGATCTTGCGCTTGCTGCGCTGCACGCCGTAGGCACCCAGCACCGGCCCGACTGCCAGGCCAATGACCAGGGCGGCCAGGACCAGCACGGCGACTGGCACGGCCGGGGCTGCCCAACCGAACAGGACCAACGAGACGGTTTGCTGGTTCTCCAGCACGAAGAACAGCACCACAGCCGCCAACAGCAGCACGAACACCGCCGCCAGGGCGCGCTTGAGGTTACGCATCAGATTGCTCCTTGTGGAATCAGGTGTGGGCCTCATGTTCTTCTTCATTGACCCGATCGCGCAACTCCTTGCCAGGCTTGAAGTGCGGCACGAACTTGCCTTCGAGGCTGACCGACTGGCCGGTCTTCGGGTTACGGCCTACGCGAGGGGCGCGATAGTGCAGCGAGAAGCTGCCAAAACCGCGGATCTCGATGCGATCGCCAGTGGCAAGGCATTGTGACATCTGCTCAAGCATGGTCTTGATGGCCAGCTCCACGTCCTTGGACGAGAGCAGCCCCTGATGGGTGACAATACGTTCGATCAGCTCCGACTTCGTCATATTTTTCCCTTCGTTATCAAGCAGCTAGATCATTGCTTAACCAGTTTGTAGCACGCTGGGAGTGATTTGAACAGGGTGGTTCTTGACTTAATAAAAAAATTCAAGATTGAAGTTTTACAGGGATGGTCTAGCCGGCGGCACCCGAGCGCGCCCGCCACAGATGCAGCGGGCACACCGACACCCTGAACACCTATGCCAATTGTTCCCGGGAGACCGCTTGGGAAAAGCGCTTTCGCATCGCCAAGGCAGGCTTCTCTACCAGCTCCCACGAAACATAGCCCGCAAACCACGACGCCGGCACCGCAGCCAACATCAACCAGTAGGGACCGGCCCATGGCATGGCCCCCGCCAACACTTGCTGGATCGGAAATGCATACAGGTAGATACCGTACGAGTAATCCTGCACCAACGAAGGCAGCTTCACCTGCGGGCAGTAAGCAAAGTACAAGGTGCCGTAAAGCGTCAGGATGGCGCAGGTAAACACCTCGAAGCGCCCACCCTTGCTCAGCAAGAACAATCCGGCGCAGGCAAGCAGCAGCCACCACCCATGCGGGATCACCGCCCGGCACGAATAGAACGCCGAACCCGCCAGGAAACACACCACCAACTTGAATGGGTACTCCCCATAAGCCGGATGCAGGGTATGCAGCCCCAGCGCAATCACCAGCGCCGCCAGCGTCAGCCCTGCCATCGGCCATCGACAAACCCTGGCCACCAGCACCAATACCCCCAGCACCAGGTACATGCGCATTTCCAGCGGAATGGTCCACAAACTGCCATTGACCGAAACCCCATGAAACCTCGGAGTAAAACTCACGCCTGGCAGCACGAACTGGGCATCCTTGAATATCAACAGCGGGCTGTAGACGTACTTGTAAACCTGGCCTTTCGAGAAATACTCGGCAAGCGGCAACGAGGTAACCACTGGCCCCAGCACAAAGGCCATGAGCAGCAGACACACCAGCAAACCAGGCAAGATCCTCAGTGCGCGCGCCAGGTAGAAATCCCGGGCACCATTGCGCTCACCACTGGCAGCGATCAAGAACCCGCTGACCATGAAGAACACTTCAACGCCCAGGCTGTGAACCGGCACCGGCATACCCAGCAGCAACGCCGGGTCGGCACAACTCAGGCACTCCAGGTAGGACAACGCAAAGGAATGCCCAACCACCACAGCGGTTGCCGCCAGCAACCTGATGATCAGGAAATTGTTATCACGCCCGCGACCTTTCATGACGTCGCCAAACATCAACATCATCCACCCCCGACATGGACCATTTCCGACATAAAAAAAGGGCGACCCGAGGGTCGCCCTTTTTACCGATCAAACAGAACTCAGTTCTGCTTGGCCATTGCTTCGCGCAGCAGCGCAGCCATGGTGGTGTCGGCAGCCGCTTCCGGAGCGTTTTTCAGGCTCTGGATGGCTTCGCGCTCTTCAGCATCGTCCTTCGACTTGATGGACAGGCTGATAACGCGGGACTTGCGGTCAACGCTGATGATCTTGGCTTCGATCTCTTCGCCTTCCTTCAGGACGTTACGCGCGTCTTCAACGCGGTCACGGCTGATTTCGGAAGCTTTCAGAGTAGCTTCGATGTCGTCGGCCAGAGTGACGATGGCGCCTTTGGCGTCAACTTCTTTCACGATGCCCTTGACGATAGCGCCCTTGTCATTGACAGCAACGAAGTTGGAGAACGGATCGTCTTCCAGCTGCTTGATGCCCAGGGAGATGCGCTCGCGCTCTGGGTCGACCGACAGGATGACGGTTTCCAGCTCGTCGCCCTTCTTGAAACGACGCACGGCTTCTTCGCCGGTTTCGTTCCAGGAGATGTCGGACAGGTGAACCAGACCGTCGATGCCGCCGTCCAGGCCGATGAAGATACCGAAGTCGGTGATCGACTTGATGGTACCGGTGATCTTGTCACCCTTGTTGAACTGGCCGGAGAAGTCTTCCCATGGGTTGGACTTGCACTGCTTGATGCCCAGGGAGATACGACGACGCTCTTCGTCGATGTCCAGAACCATGACTTCCACTTCGTCGCCAACCTGAACGACTTTCGACGGGTGGATGTTCTTGTTGGTCCAGTCCATTTCGGAAACGTGTACCAGACCTTCAACGCCTTCTTCCAGCTCAGCGAAGCAGCCGTAGTCGGTCAGGTTGGTAACGCGAGCCTGTACGCGAGTACCTTCTGGATAACGGGCAGTGATAGCTACCCACGGATCTTCGCCCATCTGCTTCAGACCCAGCGAAACGCGGTTGCGCTCACGGTCGAACTTCAGAACGCGTACGTCGACTTCGTCGCCAACGTTAACGATTTCCGATGGGTGCTTGATGCGCTTCCAAGCCATGTCGGTGATGTGCAGCAGGCCGTCGATACCGCCCAGGTCCACGAAGGCGCCGTAGTCGGTGAGGTTCTTGACGATACCCTTGACCTGTTGGCCTTCCTGCAGGGTTTCCAGCAGGGCTTCGCGCTCGGCGCTGTTCTCGGCTTCCAGCACGCTGCGACGGGAAACGACAACGTTGTTGCGCTTCTGGTCCAGCTTGATGACCTTGAATTCCAGCTCTTTGCCTTCCAGGTGGGTGGTGTCGCGCACAGGGCGGACATCAACCAGGGAGCCCGGCAGGAACGCACGGATGCCGTTAACGTCGACAGTGAAGCCGCCCTTAACCTTACCGTTGATAACGCCCTTGACCACTTCTTCGGCGGCGAAAGCTGCTTCCAGAACAATCCAGCACTCGGCGCGCTTGGCTTTTTCACGGGACAGTTTGGTTTCGCCAAAGCCGTCTTCGACCGCGTCCAGCGCAACGTGAACTTCGTCACCGACCTTGATGGTCAGCTCGCCAGCTTCGTTGTAGAACTGCTCGAGCGGGATGACGCCCTCGGACTTCAGGCCAGCGTGTACGGTAACCCAGTCGCCGTCGATGTCGACAACGATACCGGTGATGATGGCACCCGGCTGAAGATTGAGGGTTTTCAGGCTTTCTTCAAAGAGTTCTGCAAAGCTTTCGCTCATTTTAATTCCTGTAGATTCGGGCGAAACAGACGCCCATAGCCACATTCCAGACAATGTGGGTTTGTTTTAAGTAAAGGAAAGCCGGCAGGACGTTGACTGGTGCCCCTGCCTGCTTTCCTGGCTATCAGAGAAGGTCGCGCAGTGCGATCTCGCTCCTGATACGTTGCAACACCTGCTCGATGGACAACTCGGTAGAGTCCAACTGAATGGCATCGACCGCTGGCTTCAGCGGGGCCACTGCACGTTGGGTGTCGCGCTCATCACGCGCACGAATCTCATCCAGCAGACTCGACAGACTAACATCTTCACCCTTGCCCTTCAACTGCAGGTAGCGGCGACGCGCCCGCTCCTCCGCGCTGGCGGTGAGGAAGACTTTCAACGGTGCGTCCGGGAACACCACTGTGCCCATGTCGCGGCCGTCGGCGATCAGGCCCGGCGCCTCGCGGAATTCGCGCTGACGCACCAGCAGTGCATCACGCACGGCCGGCAGCGAAGCAACCATCGAGGCACCGGCACCGACGGTCTCGGTGCGGATGACGTTGCTGACGTCCTCGCCCTCGAGGATGATCTGTTGCAGCTTACCGGGCTCGGCGGCGATGAACTGCACATCCAGATGGGCGGCAAGCTTGGTCAGCAACTCTTCGTTGGTCAGGTCGACGCCGTGGTTGCTGGCGTTGAACGCCAGCAGACGGTACAGCGCGCCAGAGTCCAGCAACTTCCAGCCCAGCTCGCGGGCCAGCAGCCCGGCGACCGTACCCTTGCCCGAGCCGCTTGGCCCGTCGATGGTAATGACCGGCGCCAGGGCACTCACGACTTGCCCTCTTCCGCCACGCGGATGCCCACCTCGGCGCACAGCGCCAGGAAGTTGGGGAACGAGGTGGCGACGTTGGCGCAATCGTGGATGCGGATCGGTGCGCTGGCGCGCAGCGAGGCAACGCTGAAGGCCATGGCGATACGGTGGTCACCGTGGCCATGCACTTCGCCGCCGCCCAACTGGCCGCCGTCGATGATGATGCCGTCCGGGGTAGGCTCGCACTTGATGCCCAGGGTGATCAGGCCGTCGGCCATGACCTGGATACGGTCGGATTCCTTCACCCGCAGCTCTTCGGCACCACGCAGCACGGTACGCCCTTCGGCACAGGCAGCGGCGACGAACAACACCGGGAACTCGTCGATGGCCAGTGGCACCAGCTCTTCAGGGATGTCGATACCCTTCAGCTTGGCACCGCGCACACGCAGGTCGGCCACCGGCTCGCCGCCGACTTCACGCTGGTTTTCCAGGGTGATGTCGCCGCCCATCAGACGCAGGATGTCGATCACGCCGGTACGGGTCGGGTTGATGCCAACGTGCTCCAGCACCAGTTCGGAGCCTTCGGCGATGGATGCCGCCACCAGGAAGAACGCCGCCGAGGAAATGTCGGCCGGTACTTCGATACGGGTGGCAGTGAGCTTGCCGCCGGACTGCAGCGAGGCCACCGGGCCGTTGCTGTCGACGCTGTAGCCGAAGCCGCGCAGCATGCGCTCGGTGTGGTCACGGGTTGGCGCAGGCTCGGTGACGGTGGTCTTGCCTTCGGCGTACAGGCCGGCCAGCAGCAGGCAGGATTTGACCTGGGCACTGGCCATCGGCAGCGTGTAGGTCAGCGCCTTGAGCTTGTGGCCACCGCGGATGGTCAGCGGCGGGCGGCCTTCAGGGCCGGTCTCGACCACAGCACCCATTTCGCGCAGCGGGTTGGCCACACGGTTCATCGGGCGCTTGGACAGCGACGCGTCGCCGGTCATGGTCACGTCGAACGGCTGGCCGGCCAGCAGGCCCGACAGCAGGCGCATCGAGGTACCCGAGTTGCCCACATACAGCGGCCCGGGTGGCGGCTTGAGGCCGTGCAGGCCGACGCCGTGAATGGTCACGCGACCGTGGTTGGGGCCTTCGATGACCACACCCATGTCCCGGAATGCCTGCAGGGTCGCCAGCGCGTCCTCACCTTCGAGGAAGCCTTCGACCTCGGTGGTGCCTTCGGCCAGCGAGCCGAGCATGATCGAGCGGTGGGAAATCGACTTGTCGCCCGGTACGCGGATTCGCCCTGACAGGCGGCCACCCGGTTGGGCCAGGAAAATCAGATCGTTGGCGTTCATAGCGTCCACATAGGCCCGGCGGGCCAGGATTTTACTGAAATGCTCGCGGGCAACGCGTGCGCGGGTGAATACACCCAGCAGTTGGTGCCCGTCCCCTTCAGCGATCGCGTCGCGCAAGGCGTCGAGATCGCTGCGATATGTATCAAGCGTGCGCAGGACAGCGTCGCGGTTGGCGAGAAAGATGTCGTGCCACATGGTCGGGTCGCTGCCGGCGATTCTCGTGAAATCGCGGAAGCCTCCCGCAGCGTACCGGAAGATTTCGAGGTTTTCATTGCGCTTGGCCAGTGAATCGACCAGGCCGAAGGCCAGCAGATGCGGCAGGTGGCTGGTGGCGGCAAGCACTTCGTCGTGGCGTTCGACCGACATGTGCTCCACATCGGCGCCCAGCTCGCGCCACAGGCGGTCGACCAGGGCCAGGGCGGCCGGGTCGGTTTCGGCCAACGGCGTGAGGATGACCTTGTGCCGGCGGAACAGAGTGGCGTTGGAGGCTTCTACCCCGCTTTGCTCGGAGCCGGCGATGGGGTGGCCGGGGACGAAGCGCGGCAGGCGCTCCCCAAAGACGGCACGCGCCTCACGCACGACATTGCCCTTGGCGCTGCCGACGTCGGTGATGACGGCATCGCCAAGGTCGAGCTGGGCCAGGCGGGCCAGCAGTTTTTCCATGGCCAGGATCGGCACGGCCAGCTGGATGACATCGGCACCGACACAGGCGGCAGCGAGGTCTTCTTCGCAGCGGTCGACCACGCCCAGGGCCACGGCCTGCTTGCGCGAGGGCGCGTCCAGGTCGACACCGACCACTTCGCGGCACAGGCCGCTTTCACGCAGGCCCTTGGCGAACGAGCCACCGATCAGGCCGAGGCCGACCACGACCAGGCGGTTGATGATTGGTGCGGGTTTGGTTGTTACTGCTTTTACCACTGGTGCGAACCCTGTTCAGAAGTCAGGACAGTCTTTGAGACCGCAGGGGGCTGCTTTGCAGCCCATCGCCGGCAAGCCAGCTCCCACAGGTACGGCGCATGCCATGAGATTTGTGCGGCCCCTGTGGGAGCTGGCTTGCCGGCGATGGGCCGCACAGCGGCCCCGGCAATCTTCGATCAAAGCACCGCCTTCGGATACGAACCCAGCACCTTCAGCGCCACAGCCTCCTGGCTGATCTGCTCGAGCACCGCCTTGATCAGCGGGTCGCGGTGGTGGCCGACGAAGTCGATGAAGAACACGTAGGTCCACTTGCCGCTGCGCGATGGGCGGGTCTCGATGCGGGTCAGGTCGATGCCGTTCTGGTGGAACGGTACCAGCAGCTCGTGCAAGGCACCCGGCTTGTTGCTCATCGAAACGATGATCGAGGTCTTGTCGTCGCCGGTCGGCGGCACTTCCTGGCTGCCGATCATCAGGAAGCGCGTGGAGTTGTCCGGGCGGTCTTCGATCTTTTCGGCCAGGCGGGTCAAACCGTACAGGTTGGCCGCCATGTCGCCGGCGATCGCCGCCGAGTTCCACTCGCCCTTGACCCGCTTGGCCGCCTCGGCATTGCTCGACACGGCCACGCGCTCCACGTTCGGGTAGTGCGCGTCCAGCCACTTGCGGCACTGGGCCAGCGACTGGGCGTGGGAGTAGATGCGGGTGATGCTGTCGGTCTTGGTGTTCTCGCCCACCAGCAGGTGGTGATGGATGCGCAGCTCGACCTCGCCGCAAATCACCATGTCGTGCTCGAGGAAGCTGTCCAGGGTGTGGCTGACCGCGCCTTCGGTGGAGTTTTCCACCGGCACCACGCCGAAGTTGACGGCACCGGCCGCCACTTCGCGGAACACTTCGTCGATGGCCGCCATCGGCCGGCTGATCACCGCGTGGCCGAAGTGCTTCATGGCCGCAGCTTGGGTGAAGGTGCCTTCAGGGCCGAGGTAGGCGATTTTCAGCGGCTCTTCCAGGGCCAGGCACGACGACATGATTTCGCGGAACAGCCGCGCCATCTCTTCGTTGTCCAGCGGGCCCTTGTTGCGCTCCATCACGCGCTTGAGCACGGCGGCTTCACGCTCGGGGCGGTAGAACACCGGCTTTTCGCCTTCCGCCAGCGAGGCGGTCTTGACCTTGGCCACTTCCTGGGCGCAACGGGCGCGCTCGCTGATCAGCTCGAGGATCTTCTCGTCGAGGCTGTCGATGCGAACGCGCAGCGCCTTCAGTTCGTGCTCGGACATCAGCCGTGCTCCTTCTCGAATTCGGTCATGTAGGCCACCAGGGCTTCGACTGCTTCAAGGCCCAGGGCGTTGTAGATGGAGGCACGCATGCCGCCTACCGAACGGTGGCCCTTGAGGTTGAGCAGGCCACGGGCATCGGCGCCGGCGAGGAAGGCCTTGTCCAGGCGCTCGTCAGCCAGGCGGAACGGCACGTTCATCCACGAACGGGCGTTGTGGCTGATCGGGTTGGTGTAGAACTCGCTGCTGTCGATGAAACCGTACAGGCGGTCTTTCTTGGCGCGGTTGCGCTGCTCCATGGCATCGACGCCACCCTGCTCTTTCAGCCATTCGAACACCAGGCCCGAGAGGTACCAAGAGTAGGTGGCCGGGGTGTTGTACATCGAGCCGTTGTCGGCCGAGACCTTGTAGTCGAGCATGGTCGGGCAGCTGCTGCGGGCACGGCCCAGCAGGTCTTCGCGCACGATCACCACTACCAGGCCGCTCGGGCCGATGTTCTTCTGCGCGCCGGCGTAGATCAGGCCGTACTGCGACACGTCGATCGGGCGCGAGAGGATGTCGGACGACATGTCGACCACCAGCGGTACGTCACCGGTTTCCGGCACCCAGTCGAACTGCAGGCCACCAATGGTCTCGTTGGACGCATAGTGCACGTAGGCAGCGTTCTTGGTCAGCTTCCACTCGTTCTGGCCCGGGATGGCCAGGTAGTCGTAAGGCTTGGCGCTGGCGGCGACGTTGACGTTGCCGAAGCGGCGCCCTTCCTCGATGGCCTTTTTCGACCAGATGCCGGTTTCGATGTAGTCGGCGGTGCCGTTTTCCGGCAGCAGGTTCAGCGGGATTTCGGCGAACTGCTGGCTGGCGCCGCCCTGCAGGAACAGCACCTTGTAGTTGGAGGGGACGGACAGCAGGTCACGCAGGTCCTGCTCGGCCTTTTCGGCGATGGCCACGTAATCGTCGCTGCGATGGCTCATTTCCATCACCGACAAGCCCTTGCCACGCCAATCCAGCATCTCGGCCTGGGCGCGCTGCAGAACAGCGTCAGGAAGCGCGGCAGGGCCTGCGCAGAAGTTAAAGGCTCGTTTGCTCACATCCACTCTCGCTCTGCCAAATGGTACAAAATCGTAATTCGGTGCTGACCAACTAAAACTGTGTCGCCTGTCATGGGCCTGCCTTGCAGGCCATCGCCGGCAAGCCAGCTCCCACAGGGACTGCGCAAACCTCGAAGCTCGCGCTGAACCTGTGGGAGCCAGGCTTGCCGGCGATGGGCCGCACAGCGGCCCCAATGACCTGGCCTGATCAGTCAAACGGGGCGACCTTGGTCGCCCCGTTCGGGTTTTACGCTTGCTTACTCCTGCGGGGCCTCTTCGGCACCAGCAGCTTCTTCGTTGTCTGGCGCTTCAGCCTCGACGCCCTCTTCGTCCGTCTCGATCACATCATCGAGTTCGTCCTCGGAAGGCTCCTGGATGCGCTCCAGGCCCACCAGCGTCTCGTCGGTAGCCAGCTTGATCAACGTCACGCCCTGGGTGTTACGGCCCAGGCTGGACACTTCGCCAACGCGGGTACGCACCAGCGTGCCCTGGTCGGAGATCAGCATGATCTCTTCGCCTTCCTGCACCTGGATGGCGCCGATCAGCAGGCCATTGCGCCCCTTGGTGCCCATGGCGATCACGCCCTGGCCACCACGGCCGCGACGCGGGAACTTGGACAGCGGGGTGCGCTTGCCGAAGCCACGCTCGGAGGCGGTGAGGATCTGCGCGCCGGATTCAGGGATCAGCATGGAGATGATCTGCTGGCCCTTGCCCAGCTTCATGCCGCGCACGCCACGGGCGTTACGGCCCATCTCGCGCACCACGCTTTCAGCGAAGCGGATCACCTTGCCGGCGTCGGAGAACATCATGACTTCCTTGGCACCGTCGGTGATGGCCGCGGCGATCAGGGTGTCACCTTCCTTCAGCTTCAGGGCGATCAGGCCGTTGGAGCGCGGACGGGCGAACTGCACCAGCGGGGTCTTCTTCACGGTACCCGAAGCGGTGGCCATGAAGATGTAGGCGCCGGTCGGCTCGGCCACCCACTCAGGGGTGTCGCCGTCTTCCTCGTCCACTTCCTCGGCCTCGACCACTTCGCCTTCGAGCACGGTGTCTTCCGCGTCCTCCAGCTCTTCGTCGGCGTCAGCGTTCTGCTGCAGGGCCTCGAGGTCGATCTGCAGCATGGCGGTGATGCGCTCACCTTCCTCCAGCGGCAACAGGTTGACCAGCGGGCGGCCGCGCGCGGCGCGGGACGCTTCAGGGATGTCGTAGGTCTTCAGCCAGTACACCTTGCCCTTGCTGGAGAACAGCAGCAGGGTGGCATGGCTGTTGGCAACCAGCAGGTGCTCGACGTAGTCCTCGTCCTTCACCCCGGTAGCCGACTTGCCTTTGCCGCCACGGCGCTGGGCCTGGTAGGCGGACAGCGGCTGGGTCTTGGCGTAGCCGCCGTGGGAGATGGTCACCACGCGCTCTTCTTCCGGGATCATGTCGCCGTAGTTGAGGTCGTGGCGCGCATCGAGGATTTCGGTACGGCGGGCATCGCCATATTCGGCGCGGATGGCTTCCAGCTCTTCGCGGATCACTTCCATCAGGCGCTCGGCGCTGCTGAGGATGCGGATCAGCTCGCCGATCTGCTCGAGGATTTCCTGGTACTCGGCCAGCAGCTTCTCGTGCTCCAGGCCGGTCAGGCGGTGCAGGCGCAGGTCGAGAATGGCCTGGGCCTGTTCCGGCGACAGGTAGTACTTGCCTTCACGCAGGCCGTACTGCTCCGGCAGGTCCTCGGGGCGGCAGGAGTCGGCGCCGGCGCGCTCGACCATGACCTGCACGGCACTGGATTCCCAGGCAGTGGAGATCAGGGCTTCCTTGGCTTCGGACGGGGTCGGCGAGGCCTTGATCAGGGCGATGACCGGGTCGATGTTGGACAGCGCGACCGCCTGGCCTTCGAGGATATGGCCGCGTTCGCGGGCCTTGCGCAGCTCGAACACGGTACGGCGGGTTACCACTTCACGGCGGTGACGCACGAACGCTTCGAGCAGGTCCTTGAGGTTGAGCAGGCGCGGACGGCCGTCGACCAGGGCCACCACGTTGATGCCGAATACGCTCTGCAGCTGGGTTTGCTGGTAGAGGTTGTTGAGCACCACCTCCGGCACCTCGCCGCGACGCAGCTCGATGACGATGCGCATGCCGTCCTTGTCGGACTCGTCGCGCAGCTCGGTGATGCCTTCGATCTTCTTCTCTTTGACCAGCTCGGCGATCTTCTCGATCAGGCGAGCCTTGTTCAGCTGGTACGGCAGCTCGGTAACCACGATCTGCTGGCGACCACCGACCTTGTCGATGTCTTCGATCTCGGAGCGGGCACGCATGTAGATGCGACCACGGCCGGTACGATAGGCCTCGATGATGCCCTGGCGGCCGTTGATCAGGCCGGCAGTCGGGAAGTCCGGGCCAGGGATGTGCTGCATCAGCTCATCGATGGTGACTTCGGGGTTGTCGATGAGTGCCAGGCAGCCATCGATGACCTCGCCGAGGTTGTGCGGCGGGATGTTGGTCGCCATGCCCACGGCGATACCGCTGGAACCGTTGACCAGCAGGTTGGGAATACGGGTCGGCATGACCGCCGGGATCTGCTCGGTGCCGTCGTAGTTGGGCACCCAGTCGACGGTCTCCTTGTGCAGGTCGGCCAGCAGCTCGTGGGCCAGCTTGGCCATGCGCACTTCGGTGTATCGCATGGCTGCGGCGTTGTCGCCGTCCACCGAACCGAAGTTGCCCTGGCCGTCGACCAGCAGGTAGCGCAGCGAGAACGGCTGGGCCATACGCACGATGGTGTCGTAGACCGCGGTGTCGCCGTGCGGGTGGTACTTACCGATCACGTCACCGACCACACGGGCGGATTTCTTGTACGGCTTGTTCCAGTCGTTGCCCAGTTCGCTCATCGCATAGAGAACGCGACGATGCACGGGCTTCAAGCCGTCACGCGCATCGGGCAGCGCTCGCCCGACAATCACGCTCATCGCGTAGTCGAGGTAAGACTGTCTCAGTTCGTCTTCGATATTGACCGGGAGGATTTCTTTGGCCAGTTCGCCCATGAGAAGCCTGATTCCTTTTTCTGGTGAAACTTCGCAGCTCCATCAAGGGCCGAACGAAGCTCGCCGCCGCAGCGCATAAGGGTGCGACGACTTACGACAAATCAATGAGTTGTGCCATGGATCTGCGCAATGAAGGCCGCCGTGGTGGGCGGTCTTGGAAACTGCCGGATGTTATCACAAAGGCAGGGGCGGTGGGGAGATGTGGCAGGTGGCCTCACACGAGGTTGAATCTTCGGATTTTCACTGGCTTCTTCGCGGGCACGCCCGCTCCCACAGGGATATCGCAACACTCGAGAGTGGTGGTGTCCCTGTGGGAGCGGGCGCGCCCGCGAAGAGGCCAGCGAGGTTTCCGGTCAGTGCAGGCGCTTGCGGCAGATCAATTGTGCCAGCTTGGCGGCATCCGGCCGCTCGACGATGCCGCGCTCGGTCACGATCACGTCGATCAAGTCGGCCGGGGTCACGTCGAACACCGGGTTGAACACCTCGACATCCGGCGCCACGCGGGTGCCGCCAATGTCCAGCAACTCGTCGGCAGCGCGCTCTTCCAGCGGGATGTCCTCGCCCGTGGCCAGGTTCAGGTCGATGCTGGTGCTCGGCGCCACCACCATGAAACGTACGCCGTGGTGCATGGCGCTGACCGCCAGCTGGTACGTGCCGATCTTGCTGGCCACGTCGCCGTTGGCGGCGATGCAGTCCGCGCCCACCACCACCCAGGTGATGCCCTTGCTCTTCATCAAGTGGGCCAGCGCCGAGTCGGCGCACAGGGTCACCGGGATGCCTTCGTTGGCCAGTTCCCAGGCAGTCAGGCGCGAACCATGCAGCCAGGGGCGGGTCTCACCGGCATACACCCGCTCGACCATGCCCTCCAGGTAACCGGCGCGGATCACCCCCAGCGCGGTGCCGAAACCACCACAGGCCAGGGCGCCGGCGTTGCCGTAGGTGAGCAGGGTCTGGGCGTTGCCCTGATGGCGGCGGATCAGCTCGATACCGTGCTGGGCCATGGTCAGGTTGGCTTCGCGGTCGCTTTCGTGGATGGCCACCGCTTCGGCCTCCAGCGCCGCCAGCACGCCTTCGTCCGGACGCAGGCGCTGCAGGCGCTCACGCATGCGGTTCAGCGCCCAGAACAGGTTGGCGGCGGTAGGGCGCGCTTCAGCCAGGACAAGGAAGTCTTCTTCCAGGTCCATTTCCCAGTCGCCACCCTCGGCCAGCCGCTCTTCCAGGGCCAGCACCAGGCCATAGGCCGCGGCAATGCCGATGGCCGAGGCACCGCGCACGGCCATGTCGCGGATCGCCGCTGCCACCTGCGCGACATTGTCGCAGGCCAGCCAGCGCTCTTCCGACGGCAGCAGGCGCTGGTCGAGCAGGTGCAAGACGCCGCCCTGCCAGCGGATCCCGGTCACCTTCTCCGCCGCCAAAAGTCGCTCGCGCATCGCCTCTCCCCGTCGTTCGGATATCAAAAGCCGGCGATTATAGCGACCCTCGGGGCCGAGCGCTCGGGTATACTCCGGCGCAATTTTGCGAAGTTTCAGAGGACTGTTCTAATGAGCAACGTCGACCGCGCCGAAATCGCCAAGTTCGAAGCGCTGGCCCACCGCTGGTGGGACCGCGAAAGCGAGTTCAAGCCGCTGCACGAAATCAACCCGCTGCGCGTCAACTGGATCGACGAGCGCGCCAGCCTCGCCGGCAAGAAAGTGCTGGACGTGGGTTGCGGCGGCGGCATCCTCAGCGAGGCGATGGCCCTGCGCGGCGCCACGGTCACCGGCATCGACATGGGCGAAGCGCCACTGGCCGTGGCCCAGCTGCACCAGCTGGAGTCGGGCGTGCAGGTGGAATACCGGCAGATCACCGCCGAAGCCCTGGCCGAGGAAATGCCCGAACAGTTCGACGTGGTCACCTGCCTGGAAATGCTCGAGCACGTACCCGACCCGTCTTCGGTCATCCGCGCCTGCTACCGCATGGTCAAGCCTGGCGGCCAGGTGTTCTTCTCCACCATCAACCGCAACCCCAAGGCCTACCTGCTGGCCATCGTCGGCGCCGAGTACATCCTGAAGATGCTGCCGCGCGGCACCCACGACTTCAAGAAGTTCATCCGCCCGTCCGAGCTGGGCGCCTGGAGCCGCGTTGCCGGCCTGCAGGTGAAGGACATCATCGGCCTGACCTACAACCCGCTGACCAAGCACTACAAGCTCAGCAGCGACGTCGACGTCAACTACATGATCCAGACCCTGCGCGAGGAATAAGCATGCGTTTGCAAGCAGTACTCTTCGACATGGACGGCACCTTGCTCGACACGGCGCCGGACTTCATCGCCATCTGCCAGGCCATGCTCGCCGAGCGCGGCCTGCCGGCCGTCGATGACAAGCTGATCCGCGACGTGATCTCCGGCGGCGCCCGGGCGATGGTCGCCGCGACCTTCGCCATGAGCCCGAAGGCCGAAGGCTTCGAGGCCCTGCGCCTGGAGTTCCTCGAGCGCTACCAGCGCGACTGCGCGGTGCACAGCAAGCTGTTCGACGGCATGGCCGAGCTGCTGGCCGACATCGAGAAAGGCAACCTGCTGTGGGGCGTGGTCACCAACAAGCCGGTGCGTTTCGCCGAGCCGATCATGCAGCAACTGGGCCTGGCCGAGCGTTCGGCGCTGCTGATCTGCCCGGACCACGTCAAGAACAGCAAGCCCGACCCCGAGCCGCTGATCCTCGCCTGCAAGACCCTCGGCCTGGACCCGGCCAGCGTGCTGTTCGTCGGCGACGACCTGCGCGACATCGAGTCTGGCCGCGACGCCGGCACCCGCACGGCGGCGGTGCGCTACGGCTATATTCATCCAGAGGACAACCCCAACAACTGGGGCGCCGACGTGGTGGTGGACCACCCGCTGGAACTGCGCAAAGTGATCGACAGCGCGCTGTGCGGCTGCTGAACCCCGTCTAGACCGCAGCACAGCCCCTGTGGGAGCGGGTTCACCCGCGAAGCAGGCCCTGAGGTGGATGGCACCGGCTTCGCCGGTGTTCGCGGGCTTGCCCGCTCCCACAGGGATCGGCGCTGCCCAATGAACAAGGGAAAATCTGATGTTCGACTACACCGCCCGCCCCGACCTGCTGCAAGGCCGGGTCATCCTGGTTACCGGTGCCGGCCGCGGCATCGGCGCCGCTGCCGCCAAGGCCTACGCTGCGCTGGGCGCCACCGTGCTGCTGCTGGGCAAGACCGAGGCCAACCTGAACGAGGTCTACGACCAGATCGAAGCCGCCGGACACCCGCAACCGGTGGTGATCCCGTTCAACCTGGAAACCGCCCTGCCCCACCAGTACGACGAACTGGCGGTGATGATCGAAGACCAGTTCGGTCGCCTCGACGGCCTGCTGAACAACGCTTCGATCATCGGCCCGCGCACGCCCCTGGAGCAGCTGTCGGGTGACAACTTCATGCGCGTGATGCACATCAACGTCGATGCCACCTTCATGCTCACCAGCACCCTGCTGCCGCTGCTGAAGCTGTCGGAAGACGCTTCGGTGGTGTTCACCAGCAGCAGCGTCGGGCGCAAGGGCCGGGCCTACTGGGGCGCCTATGGTGTGTCCAAGTTCGCCACCGAGGGCCTGATGCAAACCCTGGCCGATGAACTGGAAGGCGTGGCACCGGTGCGCTCCAACAGCATCAACCCGGGTGCCACGCGCACGGCGATGCGGGCGCAGGCCTACCCTAGCGAAAACCCGCAGAACAACCCGCTGCCGGAAGAGATCATGCCGGTGTACCTGTACCTGATGGGGCCGGACAGCAAAGGGGTGAATGGGCAGGCGTTCAACGCCCAGTAAGCCTGCACCGGCCTCTTCGCGGGCACGCCCGCTCCCACAGGATCACCACAGCCCTTGAGGACTGCGCCATACCTGTGGGAGCGGGCGAGCCCGCGAAGAGGCCGGGACTGGAGAGCGATCAGCCCGCTGCCAACACCGGGCGCATGCGCCCCTGCTGGCGCCCTTCCAGCTGCATGCACCGCTCCAGGAACAGGTACATGCAGTCATAACTCTTGCAAATCGCCTTGCGCAGTTCATTGCGCAGCCCCTGGGTCGGGTTCTCGCCGGCCAGGGTGCAGATGATCTCCAGCGCCTCCCACGGGTGCGCGTCGTCATACTGGGCATGCATCTTCAGCCACTTCATCGCCCGCTTGCGCTGATCCTCCGGGAAGCCCAGCGCATAGGTGTCGGTGGAGCACACCACCGCTGACCACTCGCCGGTCGCACCTTCGATGGCGTAGTTGGTCGCCGCCATGGAAATGGCCAGGTTCTCGGTGGCGCACACGCGCCAGCACCAGTCATTCAGGCCATTCAGCTCTGGCGGCACATCCTGGGCCTGCAGCTCGTGCAGGTGCACGCCATGCGCCTGGCACCAGTTCACCCAGTAGTCGGCATGGTTGAGCTCGACACGGATGTTGCGCATCAGCCAGCGCCGCGCCATGTCTTCGCCCTGATGACGGCCATAGCGGGTCTTGGTCAGGTTGTGAGCCATGTACAGCGAAAACTGCTCCACCACCGGCCAGCCACCGATCAGGTACTGGCGAATGGTCGATTGCTTCAGCTGGCCGTCGCGCAGGCGCGCGTAGAACTCATGCTCGACTACCCGGCGCTTGCTCTCGCGGCAGTCTTCAATCATTTGCTGGGCCCATTGGGGGTAGCTGGCGGGATCCATCAAAGGCCCGATACGAACGAATGCGTCAATCACTTTCAGCTCCTTGATCCTTGTGATTTCTAGCTAGCGAAACGTGCCAGGTGCCCGCTGCAACAGAGGCCGGGCGGCGATCCGTTGGCGCTGCAGACTGTCACAGGTGAACACCTGAGGGCGTTCGATGAGGTAGCCCTGGGCGTAATCCACGCCAATTTCCTGCAAGGCCTGCTCGATCAAGGGTGTTTCGACGAATTCGGCAATGGTGCGCTTGCCCATTACGTGACCGATGTGGTTGATGACCTCGACCATGGCCCGGTTGACCGGGTCGTCGAGCATATCCTTGACGAAACTACCGTCGATCTTCAGGTAATCCACGGGCAAATGCTTGAGATAGGCGAACGACGACATGCCGGCGCAGAAATCATCGAGCGAGAAGCGACAACCCAGCCCCTTCAACTCGTTGATGAAGCGGATGGCGCTACCAAGGTTGGCTATGGCGCTGGTTTCGGTGATTTCGAAACAGATCATCCGCGGCGGAATGGCGTATTCGACGAACAGGCGTTGCAGGTATTCGAGGAACTTGTCATCGCCAATGCTCGACCCCGACAGGTTGATCGCACAGATCGACAGCGGCCCCTCGCGCCCTTCGTCCAGGCACTGGCGGATGACCAGGAACACATTGCGCACCACCCAGCGGTCCAGCGCGGTCATCAGGCCGTAGCGCTCGGCCGCCGGGATGAAGCTGCTGGGCAGGATGGTACGGCCGCTTTCGTCGTGCAGGCGTAGCAGGATCTCGATATGGCCGGGGCCTTCGAAGGTTTTCAGCGGGGCGATTTCCTGGGCGTACAGGCAGAAGCGGTTTTCTTCCAGGGCCACGTGCAAGCGCTGGATCCAGGCCATTTCGCCAAAGCGCATGGACAGCTCGCTGTCGTCGGCATGGTACACCTGCACGCGGTTGCGGCCCTTTTCCTTGGCCATGTAGCAGGCCATGTCGGCGGCGCGCAGCGAGGTTTCGAGGGTACCGGGGGACTGGGCCATGTGCACCAGGCCGACGCTGACGGTGGTGACGAACGGCCGCCCTTTCCACACGAAATGCAGGCTCTGCACCAGCTGGCGCAGCTGCTCGGCAATGCGCTCGGCCTGGTCGGGCGGGCAGTTTTCCAGCAGCACGCCGAATTCGTCACCACCCAGCCGGGCCAGGGTATCGCCTTCGCGCAGGCCGGACTGCAGCACGGCGCAGATGTGCCGCAGCAGCTCGTCGCCAGCGGCATGCCCGCAGGTATCGTTGACCAGCTTGAACTGGTCGAGGTCGAGGAACATCAGCGAATGCCGCCCGGCCTGGCGGGCCAGGTCATTGAGCGCCTGCTCCAGGCGGTATTCGAACTCGCGACGGTTGGCCAGGCCGGTCAGGGCATCGTGGGTCGCCTGCCAGGACAGGTTGGCGATGTACTGGCGCTCCTGGGTCATGTCGTGCAGCACCAGCACGATGCCGCTGACCTGGCCGTCATTGACGATCGGCGAACCGACCAGGTTGACCGACACGGTGCTACCGTCCAGACGCTGGATCAGCCGGGCATGTTCGGCGCCACCCTTGAGGCTGCCGCTGAGCACCTGTTCGACCAGGCTGCGGCCCTCTTCCTCGGCCTGCTCGTCCACCAGGCTGAACAGCGCCGACAGCGGCAGGCCTTGGGCATGGCCGGCCTGCCAGTGGGTCAGTTGCTCGGCGGCGGGGTTCATGTAGCCGATACTGCCCTCCACGTCAGCGGTAATCACCGCATCACCAATGGCCTGCAGGGTGATCTGCGCCCGCTCCTTTTCTTCCTGCAGGGCACTGGCAAAGGCCTGGCGCTGGGCCAACAGCTTGCTGGAGCGGCGCCAGGCAATGGCAATCAGGAACATCGCGGTCAGCAGGTTGGTAATCAGCAGCACCCGCAGCAGCATGCGCGAGCCCTCACCCAAGGCATCGCTGAACGCCTTGGCGGCCGGGGTAACCCCTTCGTTGATGGTGACGATGCGCGCCTTCCAGTCACTGACCGTGCGGGCGTCGACCGGGCCAGCGGCGAAGCTGCTGCGCATTTCCATGGCCAGCATATCCAGCTTGCCCAGGTAGTCGTCGCCGATGTCCCAGTAGTCGATGGCCGTCTGCATGTAGCTGACGTTGCGAAAGTTGCGGTAGAACCAGATGATCCGCTCGACATCGTCGGGGTGGTTGCCGCCTTGCAGCACGGCCTGGCGCGCGGCGTCCAGGTCGGGGCTGGGCTGGTCCAGCACTTCGCGCAGCTGGTGGTCGCCCTGGGGCACGGTGATGGCCTGGCGATAGCGATGGTAGGTGCTGTCGTCGCGGGTTTCGGCGTACAGGTTGAGGTAGTAGATGGCGTCTTTCTGCGCCTTGGACCAAAGGCTTTCGCCCGCGACATAGGCACGCACGGCCGAGAGCGTATAAAGGCTGAGGCTGCCCAAGGCTACCTGGAAGACCACAACGGCGATGAAGGGCCAGGTGATGCCGAGCAACTTTGGCGCTTCTAGAGTGCGATGTCCCTTCATGGAGTCCCTGTCACAGAGCAGATAAGGCGCAAATCAACCCAGACAAGCACAGCGTAGGCCATTTGCCATCCTCGCGGTTGGGTTTTTTATGACAGGGAACCTGGAGATTTTCGCACGGCCTTCCCGGCCCTATCGCCGGCAAGCCAGCTCCCACAGGTAACCCCACAATGCTCAGGCCTGTGGTAATCCTGTGGGAGCTGGCTTGCCGGCGATAGGGCCCGCACAGGCTGCCAAAAATTCAGCTCTGCTGCAGGTGCCCATACAACTTGGCATACAACCCACCCTCGGCAATCAGCTGCTGATGGTCGCCATCCTCGGCCACATGCCCGCCGTCGAACACCAGCACCCGGTCGGCCTGTTTCACCGCCGACAGGCGGTGGGCAATGATCAGTGTGGTGCGGCCGCTGAGGAAGCGCGCCAGGGCCTGGTGCAGGTTGTATTCGGTGGCGGCATCCAGGGCCGAGGTGGCTTCGTCGAGGATCACCACCTTGGGTTCGGCCAGCACCATGCGGGCAATGGCCAGGCGCTGGCGCTGGCCACCGGACAAACGCACGCCGGAGCGCCCCACCACACTGTCCAGGCCCTGGGGCAACGCGGCGATGGTGGCATCCAGCTGGGCAATGCGCAGCGCCTGCCAGCAGGCCTCGTCGCTGCAGTCACGGCCCATGGTCAGGTTGGCGCGCACGGTGTCGTTGAACAACGACGGGTGCTGCAATACCACCGCGACGTTTTCGCGCAGGGTTTCCAGGCCGATTTCCTGCAGGCTGGCACCGCCAAAGCGGATGGTGCCGGCCTGGGCGCTGTAGAGGCCCAGCAACAACTGCACCAGGGTGCTCTTGCCACCACCGCTGGCGCCGACGATCGCCACCTTCTCGCCCGGGGCGATGGACAGGTCGAGGTGCTCGAGCACCGGCTCGTCGGCATAGGCAAAGCGCAGGTCGCGCACTTCGATGCCCACCGTCTCGCGGCCGGCGAACGGGTCGCTGGCAGCCGGGTACTGCGGCTCGTCGTCGCGTGCCAGCAGCTCGTTGAGGCGGCTCAGCGCTCCACCGGCGGCGTAGTAGGCGTATTGCAGGTTGAGCAGCTGCTCCACCGGGCCGATCATGAACCACAGGTAGCTGAACACCGCCAGCATCTGGCCGATCGACAGGTCGGAGAACAGCACGGTGAGCATGGCCGCAGCGCGGAAGATATCGATGCCGAACTGGAACAGCAGGCCACTGGCGCGGCCGCTGGCATCGCTCTTCCACTGCGAATCCACGGCGTAGTCACGCACTTCGCGGGCGCGCAGGCCAAGGCGACCGAGGAAGTAGCCCTGGCGGTTGCCGGCGCGGATTTCCTGAATGGCGTCGAGGGTTTCCGCCAGCGCCTGGGTAAAGCGTGCGGTGCTGTCGTTCTCGAGCTTTTTCAGGTGCTTGACGCGCTTGCCCAGCTGCACGGTGAAGTAGATCACCAGCGGGTTGAACAGCAAGATCAGCAAGGCCAGCTGCCAGTGCATCCAGATCAGGATGGCCGCCGTGCCGGTCAGGGTCAGCATGGCCACCAGGAAGCGGCTAAGGGTTTCGCCGACGAACTTGTCGAGGGTGTCCAGGTCGGTGACCAGGTGGGTGGTCACCGTGCCGCTGCCCAGGCTTTCGTATTCCTTCAGCGAGATGCGCTTGAGCCGCTCGATCAGCCGAATGCGCAGGCGGTAGACGATGTCCTTGGCCAGGCCGGCGAACAGCTTGGCCTGGATCACGTTGAACGCCAGGGCGGCCAGGCGCAGGCACAGGGTCAGCAGCAACATCAGGCCGATGTAGCCCGCGGCCACCTGCCAGCTGGACGGCAGCAGGTGGTTCATCCACTTCAGCGCGGCATCGCCATGGCCCAGCAGCACTTCGTCCACCAGCAGCGGCAGCAGCAGTGGGATAGGCACACTGCAGCAGGCCGCCAATACGGCGATGAGGTTGGCGGACCAGAGGTTTTTCTTGTGATGCAGGGCCAGGCGGCGGATTTCCGCCCAGCTCAATCGATCGGCCACAGTGTGAGGTTTGCCCGGTACCGGGTCGGGTGACCCAGGCACATCAAGCACAGGCGGCCTGCTGCAGCCAGCGGCCGAGCAAGGGTTGCAGGCGATCCAGCGGCTGGTAGCCGTTGGTCAGCAGGGCCAGTTGGCCATTGCGTTCGGCAAGCAAGGTCGGGAAACCGGCGATGCCCAGGTCCTGGGCCCAGCTGAAATCGGCTGCAGTGGCGGCGCGGGTATCGGCACGGGCGAAGGCCTCGGCGAACACGGCACGGTCGAAGCCTGCCTGTTCGGCCAGGTCGACCAGATGCGGTGCAACGGTAACGTCCACGCCTTGCTCGTAGAACGAACTCTGGATCAGCGCCAGCAGCGGCCAGACGCGCTCGGCGTCCAGTTCGCGGGCGGTGACCAGGGCACGGCAGGCCGGCTCGGTATCGTAGACGAAGCCGTCGGGCATGGCCCCCTCGAAGCGGAACGGCTGGCCGGTGGCATCGGCCACCGCCTGCCAGTGTTCGAGGATGTACTTGCGGGTAGAGCTGTCCAGGGCACTGCCGCCGGTACGCAGCCCGCCCGGCACCAGGCGGGTGGGCACGCCTGCGTCACGCGCCTGGGCGATCAGGGCCGCGGCCACGGGTGCGAAACCCCAGCACCAGGAGCACATCGGGTCCATCACATAGATCAGGCGTGCAGACATGCATCAAGCCTCGGCTTTGTAGTTGTAACCGATCGGGTGCGGCAGGTTGCGGGCCTTGGCCAGCTCGATCTGCTTCTGCCGGTCGATGGCGCTACGCCGGGTCTTCTCGCTCAGGGTGTCCCAGCAATGCGGGCAGCTGACCCCTGGCGAATAGTGCTCGGACGCGCGCTCCTCTGCATTGATCGGGTGGCGGCAGGCGTGGCACTGGTCGTACTCGCCTTCGCTCAGGTCATGGCGCACCGTGACGCGGTTGTCGAAGACGAAGCAGTCGCCGTCCCACAGGCTTTCTTCCTGAGGCACTTCCTCGAAGTATTTCAGGATGCCGCCCTTAAGATGATAGACCGCCTCGAAGCCTTCACCGAGCATGTAGCTGGAGGCTTTTTCGCAACGGATACCGCCGGTGCAGAACATGGCAACCTTCTTGTGCTTGCTGGGGTCGAAGTTGGCCTTGATGTAGTCGGGGAACTCGCGGAAGGTTTCGGTCTTCGGGTCGATGGCGCCCTTGAAGGTACCGATGGCCACTTCGTAGTCGTTGCGGGTGTCGATCAGCAGCACTTCCGGGTCGCTGATCAGCGCGTTCCAGTCCTTGGGCTCGACGTAGGTGCCGACCGCCTGGTTCGGGTCCACGCCCGGCACGCCGAGGGTGACGATCTCTTTCTTGAGCTTGACCTTGGTGCGGTAGAACGGCTGTTCGTCGCAGTACGATTCCTTGTGGTCGACATCGACCAGGCGCGGGTCGTTGCGCAGCCAGGCCAGCAGGCCGTCGATACCTTCGCGGGTGGCCGACACGGTGCCGTTGATGCCCTCGTGGGCCAGCAGCAGGGTGCCCTTGACGTTGTTGTCGAGCATGGTCTTGAGCAGCGGCTCGCGCAGCTCGACGTAGTCTTCCAGGGTGACGAACTTGTACAGCGCCGCGACGACGATGGGTTGGGACATGAAGCAGAATCTCCAGGTGGTTGCCCTCGTAAGGGGCGGACCGGGTTACACAAGAAACAGGGGGCCGCTGCGCGCCCCATCGCCGGCAAGCCAGCTCCCACAGGTATTGCGCCACACTCAAGAAGGGCGCTTTACCTGTGGGAGCCGGCTTGCCGGCGATGGGCTGCACAGCAGCCCCCTTTTGGGATGTTGCGGATTCTACCAGAACAACAGCAAGGTTTCAGTGCCCGCCGCCCGCGCACACCGGCGAGGCCGGTGCAACGCCGACCTTGGCCCACTCTTCGGCAGTGTAGGTGTGGATGGCCAGGGCATGGATCTCGCCCATCAGCTCACCCATGGTGGCGTACACCTTCTGGTGGCGCTTGACGCTGTTCAACCCGGCAAACTGCTCGCTGACGATCACTGCCTTGTAGTGGGTCTCCTGACCACGACTGTGCATGTGGCTTTCATTGAGCACTTGCAGGTGTTGCGGCGCCAGGGCGGCCAACTGCTGTTCGATACGCTGTTGCATGGTCATCGCGGCGTACTCACTTCTTCGCCGGGGCGGCGGCCTTGCCAGCGTTCGGGTCCAGCTCCTTGGTCATGTCGTCCAGCAGCTTGTTCACCACCGGTACCGCTGGTTCCAGGCTCTGCTGGGTCAGCTGGGCCGACTGCTGGGTGACCTTGGGCATTTCGCGCAGCACTTTCTTGCCCAGCGGCGATTCGTAGAACTTGACCAGGTCCTTGAGCTCCTGCTCGGTGAAGGTCTGAGTGTACAGGTCGACCATCTTCGGCTTCAGCTTGTTCCAGCCGATGGCGTTGTCCAGCGCGGCGTTGGCCTTGGCCTGGTAGCTTTCCAGCACCGCCTGCTTGGTGGTCGGGGCCTTGGTCTGGGCGAAACGCTGGGCGAACATCTGCTGGACCTGCATGTACACCGGGGTGCCCAGCTTGTCGGCGTTGGCCAGGGTCAGGAATTTCTCGGCAGCAGCGTTGTGGCTGGCGGTGGCAGCGAGTACCTGGCCGCTGGCGCAAGCCAGGGCAACGGCGGCACAAAGGACACGGAGACGGGTCATTGCATTTCCTTCAGAAGAGAGGGAGGCGGGTACCTCAGAGTAGAGCATTCTGCGCCGTGGTGGCGATGTGCTCAAGTGGCACGACGAGCGACGGAACCGCTCGGTCGAATCAGGGCCTAAACTGCGATTTCGAACTACACAGGAGTGAGTACAGAATGAGCCGTATCGAGACAGACAGCCTGGGCCCGGTCGAAGTTCCTGAGGACGCCTACTGGGGTGCGCAGACCCAGCGTTCGCTGATCAACTTCGCCATTGGCAAGGAACGCATGCCCATCGCGGTGCTGCACGCCCTGGCGCTGATCAAGAAGGCCGCGGCCCGCGTCAACGACCGTAACGGCGACTTGCCAGCCGACATCGCCCGGCTGATCGAGCAGGCCGCCGACGAAGTGCTGGGCGGCCAGCATGACGACCAGTTCCCGCTGGTGGTCTGGCAGACCGGCAGCGGCACCCAGAGCAACATGAACGTCAACGAAGTGATCGCCGGGCGTGCCAACGAACTGGCCGGCAAGGGCCGTGGCGGCAAGGCGCCCGTGCACCCCAACGACCATGTCAACCGCTCGCAGAGTTCCAACGACTGCTTCCCCACCGCCATGCACATCGCTGCGGCGCACGCGGTGCACGACAAGCTGCTGCCGGCCATCGCAGAGCTGTCCTCGGGGCTGGCCGAGCTGTCGGCACGCCACCACAAGCTGGTGAAGACCGGCCGCACACACATGATGGACGCCACGCCGATCACCTTCGGCCAGGAAGTGTCGGCCTTCGTCGCCCAGCTCGACTATGCCCAGCGCGCCATCCGCGCCACCCTGCCGGCGGTGTGCGAACTGGCCCAGGGCGGCACTGCCGTGGGTACCGGGCTCAACGCCCCGCATGGTTTTGCCGAAGCCATCGCCGCCGAGCTGGCAGCGCTGTCCGGCCTGCCGTTCGTCACTGCGCCGAACAAGTTCGCTGCCCTCGCCGGCCACGAGCCGCTGACCAGCCTGGCCGGCGCCCTGAAGACCCTGGCCGTGGCCCTGATGAAGATCGCCAACGACCTGCGCCTGCTGGGTTCCGGCCCGCGCGCCGGGCTGGCCGAGGTACGCCTGCCGGCCAACGAGCCGGGCAGCTCGATCATGCCAGGCAAGGTCAACCCGACCCAGTGCGAAGCGCTGTCGATGCTGGCCTGCCAGGTGCTGGGCAACGACGCGGCGATCGGCTTTGCCGCCAGCCAGGGGCATTTGCAGCTGAACGTGTTCAAGCCGGTGATCATCCACAACCTGCTGCAGTCGATCGAATTGCTGGCTGACGGCTGCCGCAACTTCCAGCAGCACTGCGTGGCGGGCATCGAGCCGGATGCCGAGCAGATGGCGGCGCACCTGGAACGGGGGTTGATGCTGGTGACGGCGCTGAACCCGCATATTGGCTATGACAAGGCGGCGGAAATTGCCAAGAAGGCCTATGGCGAAGGCAAGACCTTGCGCGAGGCGGCACTGGAGCTGAAGTACCTGACCAATGAGCAGTTCGACCAGTGGGTAAGGCCGGAGAACATGCTGGCTCCGGGGGGCAAGGGCTAAGTTCTTCATTGCCTGTACTGGCCCTATCGCCGGCAAGCCAGCTCCCACAGGTTCCCCATAATGCTCAGGCCTGTGGTAATCCTGTGGGAGCTGGCTTGCCGGCGATAGGGCCAGTACAGGCGATCAATTAACCTGGGCCAACCGCGCCCTGCGGGCTCGCCACCCGGCCACCAGCGAAGGCCCCAGCGCCACCAGCGCCGAACCCAGCACCACCGTCACTGCCCCCACATAGCCCAGGGCATTGATGTCCTCGGCGTGCACATACTCAGGCCACACCAACGCCGCCAGCGCCACCGCGACAAAGGTCACCAGCGGGGTCAGCGCCAGCGTGGCACTCACCCGCGACGCCTCCCAGTGCGCCAGCGCCTCGGCGAACGCGCCATAGGCCACCAGGGTATTCAGGCAACAGGCCAGCAACAGCCAGCCTTGCACCGGGGTCAGCTGCAATGCCTCCAACGGGTGGACCCAGGGCGTCAGCAGCGCGGCGCAGCTGAGGTAGATCACCATCATTACCTGCTGCGAATGCCACACAGTCAGCAGCTGCTTCTGGCTAAGCGCATAGAACACCCAGATGCTGGTGGCCAGCAGGATGGTCAGCACGCCGGTGGTATAGGTGCCGAGCGAGGTCAGCAACTCTTCCAGGCGCTGATTGAAAAACAGCCCGAACCCCGCCAGCAGGATCAGCAGGCCCACGCCCTGCCCCAGGCTGAAACGCTCGTGGAACACGAACACGCTGGCCACCAGCAACAGCACCGGGCCGATCTGCACGACCAGTTGCGCGGTGCCCGGGCTGAGCAGGTTGAGGCCGATCAGGTACAGCACGTAGTTGCCCATCAGGCCAAGCACGGCCACTACCACCAGGCCTTTGCCCTTGGGCGCCAGTTTGCGCAAGGAAGGCAACCTGCGCTTGGCGGCCAGCCAGGCGAACAGCAGGCCACCGGAAACCAGCAGGCGGTACCAGGTGACGGTGACCGGGTCGACCACTTGCAGCACCTGCTTGAGCTTGATCGGCAGGATGCCCCAGAGCAATGCAGTCAGAAGTGCCAGGAACAGGCCATAGCCCCAGCGGCCGGTAATGGTGTGCATAAAATCCTCGATCAAGCCCGTGGTGGGGGTGGTTGAATTCTACGGGCTTGGAGGGCGGGGACGGTGGCGGGTGCCGGGAAAAGAATTCATCAGGTCATTCTTCTGCGGCATGGCTTGGCAGGTGTGCTGCCTGTTCTGGCCTCTTCGCGGGTAAACCCGCTCCCACAAGGATCACACAAGATTCAGCCCTGTGGTATTCCTGTGGGAGCGGGTTCACCCGCGAAGAGGCCGGCACAGGCAAACAGGAACTTCGATTATTTCTTGTCCCTGGCAAACGCCGCCTCAAGCGCCTGGTTGATGGTGCGCAACACCTTCACCCGCGCCCAGCGCTTGTCGTTGGCCTCCACCAGCGTCCACGGCGCGATTTCGGTGCTGGTGCGGTCGACCATGTCACCCACTGCCTGGACATAGTCGTCCCACTTGTCGCGGTTGCGCCAGTCGTCCTCGGTGATCTTGTAGCGCTTGAACGGGATCTGCTCGCGCTCTTCGAAGCGCTCCAGCTGGGTCTGCTGGTCGATCGCCAGCCAGAACTTGACCACCACCGTGCCGGCATTCACCAGCTGTTCCTCGAAATCGTTGATCTCGCTGTAGGCACGCATCCAGTCGGCCGGGCTGCAGAAGCCTTCCACCCGCTCCACCAGCACCCGGCCATACCAGGAACGGTCGAAGATGGTGAACTTGCCACGCGCCGGAATGTGCCGCCAGAACCGCCACAGGTATGGCTGCGCGCGTTCTTCTTCAGTGGGCGCGGCAATCGGCACGATGCGGTACTGGCGCGGGTCCAGCGCGGCGGCCACGCGGCGAATGGCACCGCCCTTGCCAGCAGCGTCGTTGCCTTCGAACACCGCCACCAAGGCATGCCGGCGCATGTGCTTGTGGCGCAGCAGGCCGGCCAGGCGGGCCTGCTCGGTGACCAGTTGCTCCTGGTAGTCGGACTTGTCCAGACGCAGGGTCATGTCCAGCGCGCCAAGCAAGCTGCGCTGGTCGATGCTGCGGCCCAGCGGAGCAACGTTGCCCCGGTGCTTGCCTTTGGGGTTGTTGTCCAGTGCCGCCTGCAGGCTTTCCAGCAGGATGCGCCCTACCGCCAGGCTGCGGTAGCTCGGGTCGACACCCTCGATGACATGCCACGGCGCGTAATCGCGGCTGGTGCGGCGCAGCACGCGCTCACCAAAGCGCACGAAACGGTCGTAGGTCTCCGACTGCTGCCAGTCCAGCGGGCTGATCTTCCAGCTGTGCAGCGGGTCGTCCTTGAGCGATTTCAGCCGCGCCTTCATCTGTTTCTTGGACAGGTGGAACCAGAACTTGATGATCAGCGCACCTTCGTCGCACAGCATCTCCTCCAGCCGCTCGGCGCCGGTGATGGCCTGGTCGAGCACGGCGTCCTTGAACACCCCGTGCACCCGCCCCTGCAGCATCTGGCTGTACCAGTTGCCGAAAAACACGCCCATCCGCCCCTTCGGTGGCAGGGCCCGCCAGTAGCGCCAGGCCGGCGGGCGGGCCAGCTCTTCGTCGGTCTGCTGGTCGAAGGTGAGCACATCGATCATGCGCGGGTCCATCCACTCGTTGAGCAGTTTGACCGTCTCGCCCTTGCCGGCGCCTTCGATACCGTTGATCAGCACGATTACCGGGAAGCGTGCCTGCTGCTTGAGTTCGTACTGGGCTTCGAGCAGGGCCTCGCGCAAAGCGGGCACCTCGGCGTCGTAAGCCTCCTTGTCGATGCTGTGGCCGATTTCGGCGGATTCGAACATGCACTGGCTCCTTCAATGGATAAGCAAGACTAGCGGATTTATGTATCGCCTGTATGGGCCCTATCGCCGGCAAGCCAGCTCCCACAGGTACCCCACAACGCCCAGGTCTGTGGCGACCCTGTGGGAGCTGGCTTGCCGGCGATAGGGCCGGTACAGCCAGCGCAAAATCATCAGATGGCATAAAATCCGCCCATCCGCTGCAACCGAGCCAACCATGTCCACCCTCCTCCAGCACGCCCAGATCGACTGGGACGACCAGGGCCGCCCCCATTCGCGGCAATACGACGACGTCTATTTCGCAGTCAACGAAGGCATCGAAGAAACCAAGCACGTGTTTCTTGGGCAAACCCGCCTGGCCGAGCGCTTTGCCAACCTCGCCCCGCACGCCTGCCTGGTGATCGGCGAAACCGGGTTCGGCACCGGCATGAACTTCTACTGCGCCTGGCAACTGTTCGAGCAGTACGCCCACGCCGAGGCCCGCCTGCATTTCGTCAGCGTCGAAAAATACCCCCTCGGTCGCGACGACCTGGCCCGCGCCATACGCCTGTGGCCGGAACTGGCGGCCTACAGCCAGCCCCTGCTGGAGCAGTACGTGGCAGTGCACCCTGGCTTCCAGCAGTTCACCTTCGACAACGGCCGGGTCACCCTCACCCTGTTGATAGGCGACGTACTGGAGCAGTTGCCGCAACTCGATGCGCAGATCGATGTGTGGTTCCTCGACGGCTTCGCGCCGGCCAAGAACCCCGACATGTGGACACCGGAGCTGTTCGCGCAACTGGCACGGCTGTCACACCCGGGCACGGTGCTAGGCACCTTCACCACCACCGGCTGGGTACGCCGCAGCCTGGTCGACGCCGGCTTCGCCATGAAGAAGGTGCCGGGCATCGGCAAGAAATGGGAAGTGATGAGCGGCGCCTATGTCGGCCCTGTGCCCAGCCCCGGCGCGCCATGGTACGCGCGCCCGGCTGCCGCAGCGGGGCCGCGTGAAGCGCTGGTGATAGGCGCCGGGCTCGCCGGCAGCACAACCGCCGCCAGCCTGGCCCGGCGTGGCTGGCAGGTTACCGTGCTGGAACGTCACGACACCCCGGCACGGGAAGCTTCGGGTAACCCGCAAGGGGTGCTGTACCTCAAGCTGTCCGCCCACGGCACGGCGTTGTCGCAGATGATCCTGGCCGGTTTCGGTTACACCCGGCGCCAGCTGCAGCGCCTGCAACGTGGCCGCGACTGGGATGCCTGCGGCGTGCTGCAACTGGCCTTCGACAGCAAGGAAGCCGAACGCCAGGGCAAACTGGCTGGCGCCTTCGAACCTGGCCTGTTGCACTCACTGGAGCGTGCAGAGGCCGAAGCCATCGCCGGGGTGGCCTTGCCGGCTGGTGGGCTGTTCTATCCCGAAGGTGGCTGGGTGCACCCGCCGGCGCTGTGCCAGCAGCAGTTGCAGCACCCGGGCATTCGCCTGCTGACGCACCAGGAGGTGCTCGAACTGCGCAAGGTCGACGGGCAGTGGCAAGCCTGGGCGGGCGAACACCTGCTGGCCAGCGCGCCGGTGGTGGTCCTGGCCGGTGCCGCCGACGTACTGCGCTTCGAGCCATGCGCGCAGCTGCCGCTCAAGCGCATCCGCGGGCAGATCACCCGCCTGCCGGCCACCGCCAGCAGCCGCGCGCTGCGCACCGTGGTGTGTGCGGAGGGCTATGTAGCGCCGCCGCGTGGGGATGAACACACCTTGGGCGCGAGTTTCGACTTCCACAGTACAGACCTGGCGCCGACGGTGGCCGAGCACCAGGGCAACCTGGCATTGCTGGACGAGATTTCGGTCGACCTGGCCCAGCGCCTGGGTACGGCCGAGCTGGACCCTGGGCAATTGCAGGGGCGAGCGGCGTTCCGTTGCACCAGCCCGGATTATCTGCCGATCGTCGGGCCGGTGGCGGATGCGCAGGCGTTCGCCCAGGCCTATGCAGTGCTGGGTCGGGATGCACGGCAGGTGCCGGATGTGGCCTGCCCCTGGCTGGATGGGTTGTATGTGAACAGCGGGCATGGCTCGCGCGGATTGATCACGGCGCCGTTGAGCGGCGAACTGGTGGCGGCCTGGGTGTGCGGGGAACCGCTGCCGTTGCCACGAGCGGTAGCGGAGGCGTGCCACCCGAATCGGTTTGCCTTGCGCAGGTTGATTCGCGGGAAGTGATCGGGCCGGGGGCTGCTACGCAGCCCAATCGCCGGCAAGCCAGCTCCCACAGGGACCGCGCAAGTCCCCAGGCCTGTGGTGAACCGGTGGGAGCGGGCGAGCCCGCGAAAGACTGCACAGCAGCCCCATATAACAGATCGATCTAAAACTCTCACAAACCACATGGGTCAGTTCCTTAAGGTGCCCTAATCCGGGGCACCCCCTCCCCAACGGAAAAACCGGTAAGGACCTATGTGCGGATTAGCAGGAGAGTTGCGTTTCACCCCCATCGACCAAGCCTCTCGCCCAGCCGACCTGGCTGCGGTAGAGCGCATAACCCACCACTTGGCGCCCCGCGGCCCGGATGCCTGGGGCTTCCATAGCCAAGGCCCGATCGCCCTCGGCCACCGGCGCCTGAAAATCATGGACCTGTCCGACGGCTCTGCCCAGCCGATGGTCGACAACACCCTGGGCCTGTCGCTGGCCTTCAACGGCGCCATCTACAACTTCCCCGAACTGCGCCAGGAGCTGCAGGCCCTGGGCTACAGCTTCTGGTCCGACGGCGACACCGAGGTGCTGCTCAAGGGCTACCACGCCTGGGGCGCGGCCTTGCTGCCCAAGCTCAATGGCATGTTCGCCCTGGCCATCTGGGAGCGCGATAACCAGCGCCTGTTCCTCGCCCGCGACCGCCTGGGCGTCAAACCCTTGTACCTGTCGCGCAACGGCGAGCGCCTGCGCTTCGCCTCGACCCTGCCGGCGCTGCTCAAGGGTGGTGACATCGACCCGATGCTCGACCCGGTGGCACTCAACCACTACCTGAATTTCCACGCCGTGGTGCCGGCGCCACGTACCCTGCTGGCCAATGTGCAAAAGCTGGAACCCGGTACCTGGATGCGCATCGACCGCCATGGCGAAGTGGAACGCCAGACCTGGTGGCAGCTGCACTACGGCGCCAACCCCGATGAACGTGAGCTGGATCTGGAAGGCTGGACCACCCGCGTGCTCGACGCCACCCGCGACGCCGTGGCCATTCGCCAACGGGCAGCGGTGGACGTGGGTGTGCTGCTGTCTGGCGGGGTCGACTCCAGCCTGCTGGTCGGCCTACTGCGCGAAGTGGGCGTGGACGACCTGTCGACCTTCTCCATCGGTTTCGAGGATGCCGGCGGCGAACGCGGCGACGAGTTCCAGTATTCCGACCTGATCGCCAAGCACTACGGCACCCGCCACCACCAGCTGCGCATCGCCGAGCACGAGATCATCGAGCAATTGCCGGCCGCCTTCCGCGCCATGAGCGAGCCGATGGTCAGCCACGACTGCATCGCCTTCTACCTGCTGTCGCGGGAAGTGGCCCGGCACTGCAAGGGCGTGCAAAGCGGCCAGGGGGCCGACGAGCTGTTCGCCGGCTACCACTGGTACCCGCAGGTGGACGGCGCCGAAGATGCCTTTACCGCCTACCGCGAGGCCTTCTTCGATCGCAGCCACGCCGAGTACCGCGACACCGTGCAGGCACCCTGGCTTCTGGAAACCGACGCGGCCGGCGACTTCGTCCGTGAACACTTCGCCCGCCCCGGTGCCCCCGATGCGGTAGACAAGGCGCTGCGCCTGGACAGCACGGTGATGCTGGTCGACGACCCGGTCAAACGGGTCGACAACATGACCATGGCCTGGGGCCTGGAGGCGCGCACGCCGTTCCTCGACTACCGCCTGGTGGAGCTGTCGGCGCGCATTCCGGCACGCTTCAAGCTGCCCGACGGCGGCAAGCAGGTGCTCAAGCAGGCGGCGCGGCGGGTGATCCCGCACGAGGTGATCGACCGCAAGAAGGGTTACTTCCCGGTACCTGGCCTGAAGCACCTGGAAGGCGCCACCCTCGGCTGGGTACGTGAATTGCTGACCGATCCCAGCCAGGACCGTGGGCTGTTCAACCCGGCCATGCTCGACCGCCTGCTGAGCAACCCGCACGGCCAGCTGACGCCGCTACGTGGCTCCAAGCTGTGGCAGCTGGCGGCGCTGAACCTGTGGCTGAGCGAACAAGGAATCTGACCGATGAAAGCCCACGAAATCGCTTACGGTCAGCGCCTGCTGCGCGGCCAGGCGCCGTCCTACGAGCGCCTGCAGGCGCGCCTGGCCGGCGACGGCAGCCAGCCCCACGACCAGCCGCGCGCCGTGCATTGCGGCTGGGGCCGACTGCTGATCGGCCACACCTACCCCAACCCGGCCGACCTGGCCGCCGACCTGCTGGAAGAACGCCCCGGCGAGCGCGACATCGCCCTGTACGTGGCCGCGCCCCAGCAGCTGCTGGCCCAGGCCCCGCAGCAACTGTTCCTCGACCCGTCCGACACCCTGCGCCTGTGGTTCACCGACTACCGCCCGGCGCAGCGGGTGTTCCGCGGCTTCCGCGTGCGCCGGGCGCAGAACCCGGGCGACTGGCAGGCGATCAACACCCTGTACCAGGCGCGCGGCATGTTGCCGGTCGACGCCGAGCTGCTCACCCCTCTGCACCTGGGCGGCCCGGTGTACTGGCTGGCCGAGGACGAAGACAGCGGCGCGGTGATCGGCAGCGTCATGGGCCTGAACCACGCCAAGGCGTTCGACGACCCCGAGCACGGCAGCAGCCTGTGGTGCCTGGCGGTAGACCCGCACTGCACCCGCCCCGGCGTAGGTGAAGTGCTGGTGCGCCACCTGATCGAGCACTTCATGAGCCGTGGGCTGGCCTACCTGGACCTGTCGGTGCTGCACGACAACCGCCAGGCCAAGCGCCTGTATCAGAAGCTGGGTTTTCGCAACCTGCCGACCTTCGCGGTCAAGCGCAAGAACGGCATCAACGAGCAGCTGTTTCTGGGGCCGGGGCCTCAAGCCGACCTCAACCCGTACGCACGCATCATCGTCGACGAGGCACTGCGCCGGGGCATCGAGGTACAAGTGGACGATGCCGCCGGCGGCCTGTTCACCCTCAGCCTGGGTGGGCGCCGCATTCGCTGCCGTGAGTCGCTCAGCGACCTGACCAGCGCCGTGACCATGACCCTGTGCCAGGACAAGCGCCTGACCCAGCATGCCCTGCACAATGCCGGGCTGCAGGTGCCGGCGCAGCAACTGGCCGGCAATGCCGACGACAACCTGGCGTTTCTCGACGAGCATGGCGCGGTGGTGGTCAAGCCGGTCGATGGCGAGCAAGGCCAGGGCGTGGCGGTGAACCTCACCTGCATCGACGACATCACCCACGCCGTGGCGCAGGCCCGCAAGTTCGACAGCCGCGTGTTGCTGGAAAGCTTCCATGCCGGGCATGACCTGCGCATCGTGGTGATCGGCTACGAAGTGGTCGCCGCAGCCATCCGTCACCCGGCGCAGGTGTTGGGCGATGGCAAACACAGCATCCGCCAGCTGATCGATGCCCAGAGCCGCCGGCGTCAGGCCGCAACCGGTGGCGAAAGCCGCATTCCACTGGACGACGAAACCGAGCGCACCCTGCGCGCGGCGGGCTTTGGCTACGACGATGTGTTGCCCGCCGGCCAGCGCCTGGCCGTGCGACGCACCGCCAACCTGCACACCGGCGGCACCCTGGAAGACGTGACCGAACGCCTGCACCCGGTGCTGGCCGACGCCGCCGTGCGCGCTGCACGGGCGCTGGAGATCCCGGTGGTGGGGCTGGACTTCATGGTGCGTGATGCCGGGCAACCGGAGTACGTGATCATCGAGGCCAACGAGCGTGCCGGGTTGGCCAACCATGAACCGCAACCGACCGCCGAGCGGTTTATCGACCTGCTGTTTCCGCATAGCCGGCCTTTGGCGTAACCGCTGCTGGCCCTATCGCCGGCAAGCCAGCTCCCACAGGTACCCCACAGGCGCTGAGCTCTGTGGGTTTCCTGTGGGAGCGGGCGTGCCCGCGAAGAGGCCGGCACAGGAGTAAAGGAGTCCCCAACCATGTCCGACCGACATCCCGAACCCGATCTCGACTACCTCAAGCGCGTGCTGCTGGAGATGCTCGCCATCCCCAGCCCCACCGGTTTCACCGACACCATCGTGCGCTACGTGGCCGAACGCCTGGACGAGCTGGGCATCCCCTTCGAGCTGACCCGCCGCGGCACCATCCGCGCCACCCTCAAGGGCCGCCAGACCTCACCTGACCGCGCCGTGTCCGCTCACCTGGACACCATCGGCGCCAGCGTGCGCCAGTTGCAGGACAACGGCCGCCTGGCCCTGGCGCCGGTCGGTTGCTGGTCCAGCCGCTTCGCCGAAGGCAGCCGGGTCAGCGTGTTCACCGATACCGGTGTATACCGGGGCAGCGTGCTGCCGCTGATGGCCAGCGGGCATGCCTTCAACACCGCCATCGACCAGATGCCGATCAGCTGGGAGCACGTTGAGGTGCGCCTGGACGCCTACTGCGCCACCCGCGCCGACTGCGAGGCGCTGGGTGTAAGCATCGGTGATTTCGTTGCCTTCGACCCGCTGCCCGAATTCACCGAAAGCGGCCACATCAGCGCCCGCCACCTGGACGACAAGGCCGGTGTGGCAGCACTACTGGCGGCGCTGAAAGCCGTGGTGGAAAGCGGCCGCCAGCCGTTGATCGACTGCCACCCGCTGTTCACCATCACCGAAGAGACCGGCTCGGGAGCGGCTGGCGCCCTGCCCTGGGATGTCAGCGAGTTCGTCGGCATCGACATTGCCCCGGTGGCGCCCGGGCAGACCTCCAGCGAGCATGCGGTGAGCGTGGCCATGCAGGACTCGTCGGGGCCTTACGACTACCACCTGTCCCGGCACCTGCTGAAACTGGCCGGCGACCACGACCTGCCGGTGCGGCGCGATCTGTTCCGCTATTACTTCAGCGATGCACATTCGGCAGTGACGGCGGGGCACGATATTCGTACCGCGCTGGTGGCCTTTGGTTGCGATGCAACCCATGGCTACGAGCGAACACACATCGACAGCCTGGCGGCGTTGAGCCGCTTGTTGTCGGCGTACCTGCTGAGCCCGCCGGTGTTTGCCAGTGATTCGCAGCCGGCCAATGCGTCGTTGGAGCGCTTCAGCCATCAGCTGGAACATGATGCGCAGATGGAGAGCGATACGCGGGTGCCGGCGGTGGATAGCCTTGTCGGGAACAAGGCTTGAGGCCCTGGGGGCTGCGTTGCAGCCCAATCGCCGGCAAGCCAGCTCCCACAGGGACTGCATAAAGCTTGGGCCTGTGGTGATTCTGTGGGAGCCGGCTTGCCGGCGATTGGGCCGCAACGCGGCCCCAAAATCCCGAATGTTTCGCGTAGCATGCCCCCACCAACACCCTAGGCAACGCCCACCATGCTGATCCCCTACGACCAACTGCAAGCCGAAACCCTGACCCGCCTGATCGAGGACTTCGTCACCCGTGACGGTACCGACAACGGCGACGACACCCCGCTGGAAACCCGCGTGCTGCGGGTGCGCCAGGCATTGGCCAAGGGCCAGGCGTTCATCCTGTTCGACCTGGAAAGCCAGCAGTGCCAGTTGCTGGCCAAGCATGATGTGCCCCGCGAGCTGCTCGACTAGCAGGTATGGCCTCTTCGCGGGCTCGCCCGCTCCCACAGGAACTTCACAAGTCTTGAGAGCGGTGCAGTACCTGTGGGAGCGGGCGTGCCCGCGAAGAGGCCGGCACAGGCAACATCAGATTCCACGGGCTTTATCTTTCTGCCCTTCCTTGATGCGCTTGTACACCTCAGCCCGATGCACCGGCACCTGCCGTGGTGCATCCACGCCAAAGCGCACCACCCCGTCCCGCGTTTCCACGACCATGATCCGAATATCATCACCAATCACGATGATCTCTCCCACTTCGCGCCCTATTACCAGCATGCTCAGATCCTCCAGCGAAAGGGAAAACCGGAGCCTGCCTTGACGGCATAGGGCTACTCAATAGTTCTGCCGTGATTCAGAAGCGCCCTACATTTCCAGGTAATTTTCCTTACAGACGAATCATCGCGACTGAGCCTTGGCCCGCATTTTCACCGCCATTTCGGCCATCTCGTCGTACAGCCGCTCAGGGGCCTGGCGCTTCAGTTGCCAGGCCTGGCGCCCGGCCTCATGGGGCAGGATCAGGAACTCGCCAGCGGCAACCTGCCGGTGGATGTACTCGGCGATGTCCGCCGCATTGATCGGCGAGCCTTCCAGCAGCTTGCCAACCTGGGCTTTCATCGCCGGGTTCGGCCCGCGGAACGAGTCCAGCAGGTTGGTCTGGAAGAACGACGGGCACACCACGTGCACCGCCACCTCCAGTTGGCGCAGCTCGACCAGCAGGCTTTCCGACAGGGCCAGCACGCCGGCCTTGGCCACGTTGTAGTTGCTCATGCCCGGGCCCTGCATCAGCGCGGCCATCGAGGCGATGTTGATGATCCGCCCCTTGCTGCGCTCCAGCAGCGGCAGGAAGGCCTTGCAGCCCTTGACCACGCCCATCAGGTTGACCGCGATCTGCCAGTCCCAGTCCTCCAGCGACAGTTCGGCGAAGAACCCGCCCGAAGCGACGCCGGCGTTGTTGACGATCACGTCGATACCACCGAACTGTTCGGTGCAAGCCTGGGCCAGGGCGGTGAGCTGGCTGTAGTCGCGCACATCGCAACGCTGGACAAAGCCTTCGCCGCCAGCTGCGCGGGCCAGCTCAAGGGTTTCGCGCAGGCCGGCTTCATTGACATCGGCCAGCGCCAGGCGCCAGCACTCACGCGCCCAGCGCAGGGCGATCTCGCGACCGAGGCCGGATCCGGCGCCGGTGATCATGATGCGGTTTTGCATGGTGGCTGGCCTTGTTCTGCTGACTGGTGAAAGGAGTCTAAACAAGGGGCCGGGTAGCAGCAGGGTTTATCAGGGTAGTGAATAGAGGGACATGACTGTGTGGATAGCCTGTACTGGCCCCTTCGCGGGCTTGCCCGCTCCCACAGGTACGGCGCTGCCCTCAGGCCTGTGATGATCCTGTGGGAGCGGGCAAGCCCGCGAAGGGGCCGGTACAGGCAGCACACAAATGGAATCTTTGACACTCACCACCAGTCCTTATTTACAAGAGGCCAGCAGTCCGAGGCCCTTGACCCTCAACCACGCAAGGACTCCGTCATGACCACGATTCTCATCATCATCCTGATCCTTCTGCTGATTGGTGGCTTACCGGTCTTCCCGCACTCGCGCAGCTGGGGCTATGGCCCGTCTGGCATCATCGGCGTGGTGCTGGTAGTTCTGCTGGTTTTGTTGCTACTAGGCATGATCTAGCGGCGAAAACACAAAAAAACCGCGCCGAGGCGCGGTTTTTTCATTGCCGGAAGGATCAGTGCGAAACAGCACCCGAAGCGCCCAGGCCAGTCTGCGAACGCACGAACTGCGGGAAGAACAGCGCACGTTCGTCTTCGGCAGCCTTGGACTTGTCGGTGACCGAGAAGAACCAGATACCGACGAAGGCGATCAGCATCGAGAACAGCGCCGGGTACTCGTACGGGTAGATCGGCTTCTCGTGGCCGAGGATCTGCACCCAGATGGTCGGGCCGAGGATCATCAGTGTCACCGCACTCACCAGGCCCAGCCAGCCGCCGATCATGGCACCGCGGGTGGTCAGCTTCTTCCAGTACATCGAGAGCAGCAGTACCGGGAAGTTGCAGCTGGCCGCGATGGAGAACGCCAGGCCGACCATGAAGGCGATGTTCTGCTTCTCGAACAGGATGCCCAGGCCGATCGCCAGTACGCCCAGGGCGACGGTGGTGATCTTCGACACGCGGATCTCGTCCTTGTCGTTGGCCTTGCCCTTGCGCCATACACTGGCGTACAGGTCGTGGGACACCGCCGAGGCACCGGCCAGGGTCAGGCCGGCAACCACTGCCAGGATGGTGGCGAAGGCAACAGCCGAGATGAAGCCGAGGAACACGCTGCCACCCACGGCGTTGGCCAGGTGCACCGCTGCCATGTTGTTGCCACCCAGCAGGGCGCCAGCGGCGTCCTTGAAGTCCGGGTTGGTGCTGACCAGCAGGATGGCGCCAAAGCCGATGATGAAGGTGAGGATGTAGAAGTAGCCGATGAAGCCGGTGGCGTACAGCACGCTCTTGCGCGCTTCCTTGGCGTCACTGACGGTGAAGAAGCGCATCAGGATGTGCGGCAGGCCGGCGGTACCGAACATCAGCGCCAGGCCCAGCGAGAACGCCGAGATCGGGTCCTTGACCAGGCCGCCCGGGCTCATGATCGCCTCGCCCTTGGCGTGCACCTTGATCGCTTCGGAGAACAGGGTGTTGAAGTCGAAGCCCACGTGCTTCATCACCATCAGCGCCATGAAGCTGGCACCGGACAGCAGCAGCACGGCCTTGATGATCTGTACCCAGGTGGTGGCCAGCATGCCGCCGAACAGGACGTACAGGCACATCAGGATGCCCACCAGGATCACCGCCACGTGGTAGTCCAGGCCGAACAGCAGCTCGATCAGCTTGCCGGCACCGACCATCTGCGCGATCAGGTAGAACGCCACCACCACCAGCGAACCGGAGGCCGACAGGGTGCGGATCTCCTTCTGCCCGAGACGGTACGAGGCCACGTCGGCGAAGGTGTACTTGCCCAGGTTGCGCAGGCGTTCGGCGATCAGGAAGAGGATGATCGGCCAGCCGACCAGGAAGCCGATCGAGTAGATCAGGCCGTCGTAGCCAGAGGTGAACACGAGTGCGGAAATACCCAGGAACGAGGCGGCCGACATGTAGTCGCCGGCAATCGCCAGGCCGTTCTGGAAGCCGGTGATCTTGCCACCGGCGGCGTAGTAGTCCGACGCCGACTTGTTGCGCTTGGAGGCCCAGTAGGTGATGCCGAGGGTGAAGGCGACGAAGGCCACGAACATGGCGATCGCGGAGACGTTCAGCGGTTGCTTCTGCACCTCGCCGGTCAGGGCATCGGCGGCCCACACGGCGGGTGCGAAGGCTCCGCAGGCCAGTACGGCCAGGGCTTTGGCGTGGCGAATCATTGTTGCGCCTCCTTCAGGATGGCCTTGTTCAGCTCATCGAATTCGCCGTTGGCGCGGCGTACGTAGATGGCGGTCAGGACGAATGCCGAGACGATCAGGCCGACGCCCAGGGGAATACCCCAGGTAATCGACGACTCAGGGCTGAGCTTGGTGCCCAGGATCTGAGGACCGTAGGCGATCAGGAGGATGAAGGCGCAGTACAGGCCGAGCATGATCGCCGAGAGAATCCAGGCGAACCGTTCGCGTTTGGTGACCAGCTCCTTGAAGCGGGGGCTGTTTTGTATCGAGAGGTAAATGCTGTCGTTCATTGTTTTTGTCCTAGCAGCACAGATAGGGGTGGAACCCACGACCCTTACTTTATGCGGCTATCGGACGCCAACCAGACGACCTTAGTCTTAGATGCAACGGTGTTTTACCGATTGCGTAACAAAGTGATGGCCTATTCGCGGGCACGCCCGCTCCCACAGGAACTGCACCAGCTTAAAGGGCAGCGAAAATCCTGTGGGAGCGGGCGTGCCCGCGAAACAGCAAAACTGGCCCTGACAGGTTGTTATTTGCCAGTCCACTCCTTCACACGCTCAGGGTGCTTGGCCACCCAGTCCTTGGCCGCCGCTTCAGGCTTGGCGCCTTCCTGGATAGCCAGCATCACTTCGCCAATCTCGTCCTTCGACTGCCAGTTGAACTTCTTCAGGAACTCCGCCACTTCCGGGGCCTTGGTGGCCAGTTCCTTGCTGCCGATGCTGTTCACGGTTTCCGCGGCGCCATACACGCCTTTCGGGTCTTCGAGGAACTTCAGTTTCCACTTGGCGAACATCCAGTGCGGTACCCAGCCGGTCACCGCAATCGACTGCTGCTTGGCATAGGCACGGCCCAGTTCCGCAGTCATCGCCGCGCCAGAGCTGGCCTGCAGCTTGTAACCGGTCAGGTCGTAGTCCTTGATGGCCTGGTCGGTCTTGAGCATTACGCCGGAGCCGGCGTCGATGCCGACGATCTTCTGCTTGAAGGTGTCGTCGGTCTTGAGGTCGGCGATGCTCACCGCCTTGACGTATTCAGGGACGATCAGGCCGATCTTGGCGTCCTTGAAGTTCGGGCCGTAGTCGACCACGTTGTCCTTGTTCTTGGCCCAGTACTCGCCATGGGTCACCGGCAACCAGGCCGACAACATGGCATCGAGCTTGCCGGTTGCCACGCCCTGCCACATGATCCCGGTGGCCACGGCCTGCAACTTCACGTCGTAGCCGAGTTTCTGCTTGATCACTTCGGCGGCCACGTTGGTGGTCGCCACGCTGTCAGCCCAACCATCCACGTAACCAATGCTGACTTCTTTGGCCATTGCCTGTGCCGCACTCATGGCCAGTACCATGGCGGTGCCCACACCCAGGAAACGTCGCATTCTTGTAATAGCAGCCATCAAAGCATCCCCTCGTCAGGTCTCGGAATTTGCATCATCGTCCTGCAACAATAGTCGACCTGCTCCAGCTACGACCTGTAGCCGCCCCATATGCGACAGCACTATGCCATTAGCGCCATCGGCCTGCGCCGACCTGCGCGATCCTTGCATGCCAAAGGTTTGGCGCCGGGCTACTATCTACCCTTTTGCGCCTGACGATGGACCGCCCGATGCCCAGTTCTACCCGCCTGCTGCTGCCGTTGTACCTGCTTGCCTGCCTGCTCGCCCTGCTCGGGCTCGGAGGGCTCTGGTACGGGCTTGGCAAGCCGGTGCAACTGCCCGACGCGGCCAGCCCGACGCACAAGCTGCAATGCGCCTCGTACACCCCGTTCGACAAGGACCAGTCACCCTACGACCAGCCGTTGCGCCTGCGCCCGGCCCGCATGGATGCCGACCTGGCGATACTTGCCGAGCGTTTTCAGTGCATCCGCACCTATTCCCAGACCGGTCTTGAGGCAATCCCGGCGCTGGCGCGCAAGCATGGCCTGAAGGTGATGCTGGGTGCCTGGGTCAACGCCCACCCGGCCGACACCGAGAAAGAAATCGACCTGCTGATCGCCGCCGCCAATGCCAACCCCGACGTGGTCAGCGCGGTGATCGTCGGCAACGAGACGCTGCTGCGCAAGGAAGTGACTGGCGCGCACCTGGCCACGCTGATTGCACGGGTGAAAAGCCAGGTCAAGGTGCCGGTGACCTACGCCGATGTGTGGGAATTCTGGTTGCAGCACCCGCAGGTGGCGCCTGCGGTGGACTTCCTGACTATCCACCTGCTGCCTTACTGGGAAGACGACCCGCGTGGCATCGACGAAGCCCTGGCCCATGTCGCCGATGTACGCCGGGTGTTCGGCACACGCTTCGCGCCGAAGGACGTCCTGATCGGCGAAACCGGCTGGCCCAGCGAAGGCCGCCAGCGCGAAACCGCGGAGCCCAGCCGGGTCAACGAGGCGCGCTTCATTCGCGGGTTCGTGGCCATGGCCGAAAGCAACGGCTGGCACTACAACCTGATCGAGGCGTTCGACCAGCCATGGAAGCGCGCCAATGAGGGGGCGGTCGGCGGTTACTGGGGGCTATACGATGCCGACCGGCAGGACAAGGGCGTACTCGAAGGGCCGGTGAGCAACCTGCCTTACTGGCCGCAGTGGTTGCTGGCCAGTGCCCTGCTGATGGTGCTGATGCTGATGCTTGCCGGGCGCCCCACCACCCCGGCGGCGGCCATGCTGCTGCCGTTGCTGGCGGCGTTTGGGGCAGGCTGCCTGGGGCTTTGGGGCGAGCTGATGCGCACCCATGCGCGCTTTGCCGGGGAGTGGCTGTGGGCGGTGCTGCTGGCGGGGCTGAACCTGCTGGTGCTGGCCCATGCCGTGCTGGTCCTGGCGCGGCGCACGGGCTGGCGCGAGCGCCTGTACGCCTGGCTGCAGGCGCGGGCCGGCTGGCTGTTGCTGGCAGCGGGTTTTGCCGCGGCGGTGAGCATGCTGGCGATGGTGTTCGACCCACGCTATCGCAGCTTCCCCAGCGCAGCGTTGGCATTGCCGGCGCTGGTATTTGCACTGTGGCCGGTGCCGGCGCGGCGGGCGGAGGTGGCGTTGCTGGCGTTCATCGTCGGTGCCGGGGTGGCGCCGCAGTTGTTTGTGGAAGGGTTGGAGAACCAACAGGCCTGGGGGTGGGCAGTGGTCAGTGTGCTGATGACCGCAGCCTTGTGGCGGAGCTTGCGCCTGCGCCCGGCCTGATATCCTTGGGACCGCTTCGCGCTCCATCGCAGGCAAGCCAGCTCCCACAGGAGTTATGCTGCCTATGAAATCGGCGCGGTCCCTGTGGGAGCTGGCTTGCCTGCGATGGGCCGCAAAGCGGCCCCTTTCAGCCTTACTCCGGCGACCTGACCAGCCGCAACCCCGCCAGCACCAGCGCGAACACGGCAATGCTGGCGGTATACAGCACCAGTGCCGGCACCGCGAACACCAACGCCACCACTGCCAGCCACCAGCCGCCACGCCCGGCAACCAACTGCGCCAGCAGCGCCAGCCCCAGCCCGCCCCAGGCCATCACCTGATGATGAATGCCCAGCCCCAGCAACGACCGCACCTCACACTGCCAGTACGCCGCCGGCGCCGTGCACAGCCCCACCCACTGCCCGTCCTCCATCAGCCCGTAGCGCACGCCATAACTGGCAGCAAGCCAAAGCCCCAGAAACAGCACAAGCAGCGCAGCCGGCAGCGAACGAGACATCCAGTTCTCCAATAGCGGAAATCGAAAGCATCCATGATCGCTTATGCCCAGTTGTAAGGCAAAATCACATCCCTGCAGCTATGTTGCAGATAACAAGCACACCAAAGACCACCGCGCCTGGCAACTTTGCCCGCCCCGTTGTGGTCCTAGCCTGCACACTGCTCGACCTTGCGTTCTTTTGGGGGATTACATGCTTCGATCTTTGCGCCTCGCTGCCTTGCTCGGCGGCCTGCTCATGGCTGTGGCCGCTTCGGCGCGGGATATCGACGCCGCAAGCTATGGCTACCCCTTGACCAACCCGTTCGAGGCAACCATCGCCACCACGCCGCCGGACCAGCGCCCCACCCTGCCCGGTGACGACGAAATCAGCCAGTCCGACTACAGCCTCAACCTGCGCCCGGACCGTGAGTTCACCCTGCCCGACAACTTCTGGGCAGTGAAGAAGCTCAAGTACCGCCTGGCCCGCCAGGACCACGAGGCGCCGCTGATCTTCATCATCGCCGGCACCGGTGCGCCCTACACCAGCAGCATCAACGAATACCTGAAAAAGCTGTTCTACCAGGCCGGCTTCCACGTGGTGCAGCTGTCCTCGCCCACCAGCTACGACTTCATGAGCGCCGCCTCGCGCTTCGCCACCCCAGGCGTCAGCCAGGATGATGCCGAAGACATGTACCGGGTGATGCAGGCCGTGCGCGCCCAGCACCCGCGCCTGCCGATCAGCGAGTTCTACCTCACCGGCTACAGCCTGGGCGCACTCGACGCTGCCTTTGTCAGCCACCTGGACGAAACCCGCCGCAGCTTCAACTTCAAGCGCGTGCTGCTGCTGAACCCGCCGGTCAACCTGTACACCTCGATCAACAACCTGGACAAGCTGGTGCAGACCCAGGTCAAGGGCATCGACCGCAGCACCACCTTCTACGAGCTGATGCTGGCCAAGCTGACCCGCTACTTCCAGGAAAAGGGCTACATCGACCTCAATGAAGCCCTGCTGTACGACTTCCAGCAGTCGCGCCAGCACCTGTCCAACGAGCAGATGGCCATGCTGATCGGCACCTCGTTCCGCTTCTCGGCGGCCGACATTGCCTTCACCTCCGACCTGATCAACCGCCGCGGCCTGATCATTCCGCCGAAGTTCCCGATCACCGAGGGCAGCAGCCTCACGCCGTTCTTCAAGCGTGCCCTGCAGTGCGACTTCGACTGCTACATGACCGAGCAGGTCATCCCCATGTGGCGGGCCCGCACCGACGGCAACAGCATCCTGCAACTGGTCAACCAGGTCAGCCTGTATGCGCTGGAAGACTACCTGAGCAGCAGCGACAAGATCGCCGTGATGCACAACGCCGACGACGTCATCCTCGGCCCTGGTGACATCGGCTTCCTGCGCAAGGTGTTCGGTGAGCGCCTGACCCTTTACCCCCATGGCGGCCATTGCGGCAACCTCAATTACCGCGTCAACAGTGACGCCATGCTGGAGTTCTTCCGTGGTTAACAAACTCCTCTTCGCCACTGCCCTGTTCGCCGCCGGCCAGGCCCTGGCAGCCGAAACCGCCCCCCGGGCCAGCGTGATCGAGGCCGACCCGCAAGTCACCGAAGCACCACTGGCGCCCGAGGCCGATGGTTTCGTCGACCCGTTGCGCGAGCTGAAATTCAACCCGGGGCTGGACCAGCGCGAGTTCGAACGCTCCACCCTGCAAGCGCTGAACGTGTACGACCCGCTGGAGTCGATCAACCGGCGCGTCTATCACTTCAACTACCGCCTGGACCAATGGGTGCTGCTGCCGATGGTAAGCGGCTACCAGTACGTCACCCCGCGCTTCGTGCGCACCGGCGTGACCAACTTCTTCAACAACCTGGGCGACGTGCCGAACCTGTTCAACAGCGTGTTGCAGTTGAAGGCCAAGCGCTCGGCGGAGATCACCGCGCGGCTGATGTTCAACACCATCATCGGCGTGGGTGGGCTGTGGGACCCGGCGACCAAGATGGGCCTGCCGCGGCAAAGTGAAGACTTTGGCCAGACCTTGGGCTTCTATGGCGTACCGGACGGGCCGTACCTGATGCTGCCGGTGCTGGGGCCGTCGAACCTGCGCGATACCACCGGGCTGGTGGTGGACTATGCAGGCGAACAGGCGATCAACTACCTGAACGTGGCCGAAGCCAGCAGCGACCACCCGGAAATTACCGTGCTGCGCGTGGTGGACAAGCGCTACAGCACCAAATTCCGCTATGGCCAGCTCAACTCGCCGTTCGAGTACGAGAAGGTGCGGTATGTGTATACCCAGGCGCGCAAGTTGCAGATAGCCGAGTAAGCCGATCCGGCCCTATCGCCGGCAAGCCAGCTCCCACAGGTCCTCACAATGCCCGGGCCTTTGGTGGTCCTGTGGGAGCTGGCTTGCCGGCGATAGGGCCATGCCAGGCAACCTCAAATCCCCAGGAACTGGCAAAGCTCCCGCTTCTTGGCCAAGGCATCCTTTCGCCCCAGCTCTATCAGCTCGCTGCAGTAACTGGCCTCGAACAGCAAATAGCTCAACACCCCCGCCCCGCTGGTGCGTGTCGCCCCCGGCCCGCGCAGGAACATGCGCAAGGCCGCCGGCAACTCGCGCCGATGCCGCGCGGCAATTTCGTCCAGCGGCTGGCTGGGCGCCACCACCAGCACGTCGATTGGCGCCAGGCCCAGGCGCCGGGCGTCCAGGTGCGCCGGCAACAGGTGGCTCAGGTGGTTGAGGCGCTGCAGCAGCTCGATGTCGTCTTCCAGGCTGTCAATGAACGTGCTGTTGAGCATGTGCCCGCCGATCTGCGCCAGGCTCGGCTGCTGGCCGCTGAACACCCGCTGGGTCGGCAATGGTGGCGCCGGCCGCTGCGGGTTGCCGCTGACCCCGACTACCAGTACCCGGCTGGCGCCCAGGTGCAGGGCCGGGCTGATCGGTGCCGACTGGCGTACCGCGCCATCACCGAAATATTCATCGCCCAACCGCACCGGGGCGAACAGTAGCGGGATGGCCGCGCTGGCCAGCAGGTGGTCGATGGTCAACGGCGTGGGCATGCCGATGCGGCGGTGGCGCAACCAGGCTTCGATGGTGCCGCGGCCCTGGTAGAAGGTCACCGCCTGGCCGGACTCGTAGCCAAACGCGGTCACCGCGACGGCGCGCAGTTGCTCGGCGGCCAGGGAGTGGGCGATACCGTCCAGGTTCAGGTGCGCCTGCAGCAAGCCGCGCAATGGGCTGCTGTCCAGGAGCGCCACTGGCGCCGGGCCACCCACGCCCAGCAGGTTGTGGGCGACGAAGCGGCTGGCCTGGCGGACTACACCGGGCCAGTCGCTGCGGATGACCAGGTGGCTGCGGAAGTTCTGCCAGAAGGCGGTGAGCCGTTGTACTGCGTCGCTGAAATGGGTGGCGCCGCTGGCCAGGGTGACGGCGTTGATGGCGCCGGCGGAGGTGCCGACGATGACCGGGAACGGGTTGTGCGCGCCAGCCGGCAGCAGCTCGGCGATGCCGGCCAGCACGCCGACCTGGTAGGCAGCGCGGGCGCCGCCGCCAGAAAGGATAAGACCGGTTACCGGGGGTGGGGCCATAGGAGTCCTTCCTGGGGTTGGTGTGCTTTCAGGCCCGGCCTATTCGCGGGCTTGCCCGCTCCCACAGGACCGCACAATGCCCGGCCCTGCGGGGAACCTGTGGGAGCGGGCGCGCCCGCGAATAGGCCGGCACAGGCAAAACAAAATTCAGCGCTTCTTCTTGTCATACAGCCGCGGCTCCCCTTCGGGCCGCGACTTGAACCGGCGGTGCGCCCACAGGTACTGCTCGGGGCATTCGCGCAACACGCTTTCCACCCACTGGTTGATGCGCAGGCAGTCAGCCTCTTCGCTCTCCCCGGGGAAGTCCGCCAGCGGCGGGTGGATCACCAGGCGATAGCCGCTGCCATCCTCCAGGCGCTTCTGGGTGAACGGAATCACCTGTGCCTTGCCCAACCGGGCAAACTTGGTGGTGGCGGTCACCGTCGCCGCCGGGATGCCGAACAGTGGCACGAACAGGCTCTGCTTGGCGCCGTAGTCCTGGTCGGGTGCGTACCAGATCGCCCGGCCCGAACGCAGCAGCTTGAGCATGCCGCGCACGTCCTCGCGCTCCACCGCCAGCGAGTCGAGGTTATGCCGCTCGCGGCCGCTGCGCTGGATGAAGTCGAACAGCGGGTTGCCGTGCTCGCGGTACATGCCGTCGATGGTGTGCTGCTGGCCCAGTAGCGCGGCGCCGATTTCCAGGGTGGTGAAGTGCACCGCCATCAGGATGGCCCCCTGCCCCGCCTGCTGGGCGGCCTGCAGGTGCTCCAGCCCCTCGACATGGGCCAGACGCGCCAGCCGGGCCTTGGGCCACCACCAGCTCATGGCCATTTCGAAGAAGGCGATACCGGTGGAGGCGAAGTTGGCCTTGAGCAGGCGCTGCCGTTCGTCGACCGACAGCTCCGGGAAGCACAGCTCCAGGTTGCGCGCGGCAATGCGCCGCCGCTCCCCGGCAAAGCGGTACATCACCGCTCCCAGCGCGGCACCGACTTTCAACAGGACCCGGTACGGCAACTGGACCACCAGCCACAGCAGGCCCAGGCCCAGCCACAGGCCCCAGAAACGTGGGTGAAGGAAATAGGGACGAAAACGCGGGCGTTCCATTGAAGCTTCCGGAAAGACAAAGGCCGCGCATTCTACAACGGATCAGCGCATGTTGCGGGCAACCGGTCTTATCGTTATAAGTCAGGGCACTTTTTTCGCAACAAGCCGTCTATGCAGACCATGAGCCCAAACCACACACCCGACACCGCCTCCGTGTTCCAGCTCAAGGGCAGCATGCTCGCCATTACAGTGCTGGAACTGGCGCGCAATGACCTTGAAGCCCTCGACCGCCAACTGGCGGCCAAAGTCGCCCAGGCACCGAACTTCTTCAGCAACACGCCGCTGGTGCTGGCGCTGGACAAGCTGCCGGCCGACGAGGGGGCAATCGACCTGCCCGGCTTGATGCGGATCTGCCGCCACCACGGCCTGCGTACCCTGGCCATCCGCGCCAACCGCATCGAGGACATCGCCGCCGCCATCGCCATCGACCTGCCGGTGCTGCCGCCATCCGGCGCCCGCGAACGGCCGCTGGAGCCCGAACCCGAGGTGAAGAAGCCCGAGCCGGCGCCTGTCCCGCCGCCAATCCTCGAACCCGAGGTGCGCCCAACCCGCATCATCACTTCGCCAGTACGTGGCGGCCAGCAGATCTACGCCCAGGGCGGCGACCTGGTGGTGACCGGTTCGGTCAGCCCGGGGGCGGAACTTCTGGCCGATGGCAACATCCATGTGTACGGCGCCATGCGCGGCCGCGCCCTGGCCGGCATCAAAGGCAATACCAAGGCACGTATCTTCTGCCAGCAGATGACCGCCGAAATGGTTTCCATCGCCGGCCAGTACAAGGTATGCGAAGACCTGCGCCGCGACCCGCTGTGGGGCACTGGCGTGCAAGTCAGCCTGTCTGGCGACGTGTTGAACATCACCCGTCTTTAACGGATACTTGCCAGCATTTTTAGTGCAACTTTTCTTACCGTTGCCGTTTATTTGTATTTTTGCAGGGACTTGTGTCCCGATTATTTTAGGGGTGAAACACCTTGGCCAAGATTCTCGTGGTTACTTCCGGCAAGGGGGGTGTGGGCAAGACCACCACCAGCGCCGCCATTGGTACCGGCCTCGCACTGCGTGGCCACAAGACCGTCATCGTCGACTTCGACGTGGGCCTGCGTAACCTCGACCTGATCATGGGCTGCGAACGCCGCGTGGTGTACGACTTCGTCAACGTGGTCAACGGCGAAGCCAACCTGCAACAGGCCCTGATCAAGGACAAGCGCCTCGAGAACCTGTACGTGCTGGCCGCCAGCCAGACCCGTGACAAGGACGCGCTGACCCAGGAAGGCGTGGAAAAGGTCCTGATGGAGCTGAAGAAAGACTTCGACTTCGTCATCTGCGACTCGCCGGCCGGTATCGAGAAAGGCGCACACCTGGCCATGTACTTTGCCGACGAAGCCGTCGTGGTCACCAACCCCGAGGTGTCCTCGGTACGTGACTCCGACCGCATGCTGGGCATCCTGTCGAGCAAGTCGCGCCGCTCCGAGAACGGCGAAGAGCCGATCAAGGAACACCTGCTGATCACCCGCTACCACCCGGAGCGCGTGGAAAAGGGCGAAATGCTGAGCATCGCCGACGTCGAAGAGATCCTGGCGATCAAGCTCAAGGGTGTGATCCCCGAGAGCCAGGCAGTGCTCAAGGCTTCCAACCAGGGTATCCCGGTCATCCTCGACGACCAGAGCGATGCCGGCCAGGCCTATAGCGATACCGTCGACCGTCTGCTGGGCAAAGAAAAGCCCCTGCGGTTCATCGAAGTGCCGAAGCAAGGATTCTTCGCGCGCCTGTTTGGAGGCAAGTAAACCATGAACCTTTTTGACTTCTTTCGTGGCAGACAGAAAACTACCAGCGCGTCGGTAGCGAAAGAGCGTCTACAGATCATCGTGGCGCACGAGCGCGGCCAACGCAGCGAACCGGACTACCTGCCAGCGCTGCAGAAAGAACTGCTGGAAGTGATCCGCAAATATGTGAACATCGGCAACGATGATGTGCATATCGAGCTGGAAAACCAGGGTAGCTGTTCGATTCTGGAGCTGAACATCACCTTGCCGGATCGCTGATTTCGCGACCAGGCCTGGATCATTGGGGCTGCTTTGCAGCCCATCGCCGGCAAGCCAGCTCCCACAGGGTTCGCGCTGTACCTGTGGGAGCTGGCTTGCCGGCGATGGGCCGCAAGGCGGCCCCAGTGTTTTCCCCGATATAACCGAGACCAAGCAATGCCGCTGTCCAACATCCAGATCCTGCACGAAGACGCCGCCATCCTGGTGATCAACAAACCGACCCTGCTGCTGTCGGTACCCGGCCGCGCCGAGGACAACAAGGACTGCCTGATCACCCGCCTGCAGGAAAACGGCTACCCCGACGCGCTGATCGTGCACCGCCTGGACTGGGAAACTTCCGGCATCATCCTGCTGGCCCGGGATGCCGACAGCCACCGTGAGCTGTCGCGCCAGTTCCACGACCGCGAAACCGAAAAGGCCTACACCGCGCTGTGCTGGGGCCAGCCGGCGCTGGACAGCGGCAGCATCGACCTGCCGCTGCGCTACGACCCGCCGACCAAGCCACGGCATGTGGTGGACCACGAGCAGGGCAAGCATGCGCTGACCTTCTGGCGCATCGTCGAGCGCTGCGGTGATTACTGCCGGGTAGAGCTGACACCGATTACCGGGCGTTCGCACCAGTTGCGCGTGCACATGCTGTCGATCGGGCACCCGCTGCTGGGCGACCGGCTGTATGCCAACCCCGAGGCACTGGCTGCCCACGAGCGGCTGTGCCTGCATGCCTCGATGCTGAGCTTTACCCACCCGGTGTCCGGGGAGCGGTTGAAGTTCGAGTGCCCTGCGCCTTTCTGAATTTGTACAGCCTGTACCGGCCTCTTCGCGGGCTTGCCCGCTCCCACAGGGACCGCACAGCTGTCAGGTTTGTGCGATCCCTGTGGGAGCGGGCGAGCCCGCGAAGAGGCAGACACAATTTGTCGACCTAATACGCTAAACTCGCGCCACTGCTGTCTGGAGTGAGCTATGCGCGACGTACTGAATTCTGGCCTTATCGACTTCCTCAAGGCCTCCCCCACGCCCTTCCACGCCACCGCCAGCCTGGCCCAGCGCCTGGAAGCTGCCGGCTACCAGCGCCTGGACGAACGCGACAGCTGGGCCACAGTGCCTGGCGGCCGCTACTACGTCACCCGCAACGACTCGTCGATCATCGCCATCAAGCTGGGCAAGCAGGCACCGTTGCTGAACGGTATCCGCATGGTCGGCGCCCACACCGACAGCCCGTGCCTGCGGGTCAAGCCGCAGCCCGAGCTGCAGCGCCAGGGCTTCCTGCAGCTGGGCGTCGAAGTGTATGGCGGCGCCCTGCTGGCGCCATGGTTCGACCGCGACCTGTCGCTGGCCGGCCGGGTCACCTACCGCCGTGACGGCAAGGTCGAAAGCCAGCTGATCGACTTCAAGCTGCCGATCGCGGTCATCCCCAACCTGGCAATCCATCTCAACCGCACCGCCAACGAAGGCTGGGCGATCAACCCGCAGAACGAGCTGCCGCCGATCCTGGCCCAGGTGGCGGGTGACGAGCGCATCGACTTCCGCGCCCTGCTCACCGAGCAACTGGCCCGCGAGCACGAACTGATCGCCGATGTGGTGCTGGATTACGAGCTGAGCTTCTACGACACCCAGGACGCCGCACTGGTCGGCCTGAACGGCGACTTCATCGCCGGTGCGCGCCTGGACAACCTGTTGTCGTGCTACGCCGGCCTGCAGGCCCTGCTGGCCGCCGACAGCGACGAAACCTGCGTACTGGTGTGCAACGACCATGAAGAAGTCGGCAGCTGCTCGGCCTGTGGCGCCGACGGGCCGATGCTGGAGCAGACCCTGCAGCGCCTGCTGCCGGATGGCGACGCCTACGTGCGCACCATCCAGCGCTCGCTGATGGTGTCGGCCGACAACGCCCACGGCGTGCACCCCAACTACGCCGACAAGCACGACGGCAACCACGGGCCCAAGCTCAACGCCGGGCCGGTAATCAAGGTGAACAACAACCAGCGCTACGCTACCAACAGCGAAACCGCCGGGTTCTTCCGTCACCTGTGCATGGCCGAGGAAGTGCCGGTGCAGAGCTTCGTGGTACGCAGCGACATGGGCTGTGGCTCGACCATCGGGCCGATCGCGGCCAGCCACCTGGGCGTGCGTACGGTGGATATCGGCTTGCCGACCTTTGCCATGCATTCGATTCGCGAGCTGTGCGGCAGCCATGACCTGGCGCACCTGGTGAAGGTGCTGAGCGCCTTCTACCGTTGCCGCGAGTTGCCTTGATGCTTTGATGTAGCCAGGACCGGCCTCTTCGCGGGCTCGCCCGCTCCCACAGGATCATCACAGCATTCAAGGCCTGTGCAGTACCTGCGGGAGCGGGCATGCCCGCGAAGAGGCCGGGCCTGCTCAAGGTCAATCCCGCTTCGCCCGCTACCCGCTATGCTTGTTACATGGCCCCACTGCAAAAGGATTGCTGTCCATGTCCCCGTTCCTGTCCCTGTTCGTGCCGGTGTTTCTGTTCCTGATGTTGCTGACCATCGGTTTCAGTCTGCGCGAGCGCAACATCGGCGTACTGATGATGTGGATCGGTACCTTGGGCATCTTCGGCCTCACCTGCTGGAAGATCCTCGAGAAACTGCCGTCATAAACCTCTACACTCGGCCAATCGTTTGACCTGAGGTAGTTTTGCCAGTGCCTGCCCTCCTGCGTTGCCTGTTCCTGCTGCTGTTCCTGTTTGTCACCCCGTTACAGGCTGCGGGCCTGCCAGGCCTGCTGGGTGGCAGCGCGCCCGCGCAGCCAGAGGCCAGCGAACCGCTGGGCAAGTCGCTGGACGAGGTGATCAAGAACCTGGAAAACGACCAGCAGCGGGCCAAGCTGCTGGCCGACCTGAAAAAGCTGCGCGACGCCACCAGGCAATCGCAACCCACCGTCGAACAGGGCGTGCTCGGCCTGATCGGCGGCGCCCTGCATGACTTCGAAAAGCAGTTCAGCGGCGATGCCAGCCCGTTCCATCGCTGGGCCGCGGAAATCGAACAGGCCCAGGCCGAACTGACCGAGTTGATGGTGCCGGTGCACCAGTGGCCGGCCATCCTGTTCGGCTTTGCCGCCGTCATTGCCGTCTGGAGCGTGCTGGCCTACGCCTTCAACTGGGTCGGGCATCGGGTACGCCTGCGTTTTGGCCTGAGCGAGGAACTGCCACAGCACCCGCGCACCTGGGACCTTGTGCGCTTTGCCCTGCGCAAGCTTGGCCCGTGGCTGGTTGCGCTGTTGTTCACCGTGTACCTGAGCTTCGTGCTGCCGCCGTCGCTGGGCAAGTCGCTGGCCATGGTGCTGGCCTACGCACTGGTGGTCGGCACCTGCTTCTCGGCCATCTGCGTGATCGCCTTCTCGCTGCTCGACGGCCCCCACCGCCACCGCGCCCTGCACATCCTGCGCCACCAGGCGTTCCGCCCGCTATGGCTGATCGGCAGCTTCGCCGCGTTTGGCGAAGCGATGAGCGACCCGCGCCTGATGGTCGCCCTCGGCACCCACCTGGCCCACGCCCTGGCCACCCTGGCCAACGTGATTGCGGCGCTGTGCACCGGGCTGTTCATCCTGCGCTTCCGCCGCCCGATCGCCCACCTGATTCGCAACCAGCCGCTGTCACGGCGCCTGACCCGGCGCACCCTCAGCGACACCATCGAGATCCTCGGCAGCTTCTGGTTCGTGCCGGCACTGATCCTGGTGGCGATTTCGCTGTTCGCTACCTTTATCTCGGCCGGCGACACCAGCACCGCCCTGCGCCAGTCGCTGATGTGCACGGTGCTGGTGGTGGTGTGCATGGTGCTCAACGGCCTGGTGCGCCGCCACGCCGCCAACCCCAAGCGCGCCAACAAGCGCCAGGCGGTGTACGCCGAGCGCTTGCGCAACTTCGGTTACCTGCTGGTGCACCTGTTCATCTGGCTGGTGTTCATCGAACTGGGGCTGCGCGTGTGGGGCCTGTCGATGATCAGCTTCGCCGAAGGCGACGGCCACGACATAAGCGTGCGCCTGCTGGGCCTGGCCGGCACGCTGATCGTCGCCTGGCTGGTGTGGATCCTTGCCGACACCGCCGTGCACCACGCCCTGGTGCGCTCGCGCCGAGGCCTGGCCAACGCCCGCGCGCAGACCATGATGCCGTTGATCCGCAACGTGATGTTCGTGGTCATCTTCATCATCGCGGTGATCGTCGCCCTGGCCAACATGGGCATGAACGTCACCCCGCTGCTGGCGGGTGCCGGTGTGATCGGCCTGGCCATCGGCTTTGGTGCGCAGTCACTGGTGGCCGACCTGATCACCGGGCTGTTCATCATCATCGAGGACTCGCTGGCCATCGACGACTACGTCGATGTGGGTGGCCACCTGGGCACGGTGGAGGGGCTGACCATCCGTACCGTGCGCCTGCGTGACATCGACGGCATCGTGCATACCATCCCGTTCAGCGAGATCAAGAGCATCAAGAACTACTCCCGCGAGTTCGGTTACGCGATCTTCCGCGTGGCGATCCCGCACAGCATGAACATCGACCAGGCGATCACGCTGATTCGCGAAGTGGGGCAGAAGCTGCGCAACGACCCGCTGATGCGCCGCAACATCTGGTCGCCGCTGGAGCTGCAGGGGGTGGAGAGCTTCGAGTCGGGGTCGGCGATCTTGCGGGCGCGGTTCAAGACTGCGCCGATCAAGCAGTGGGAGGTTTCGCGGGCGTTCAACCTGGCGTTGAAGCGGCAGCTGGATGAGGCCGGGCTGGATTTGGCCACGCCGCGGTTGTCGGTGCAGGTGGTGACGGCCGGGGGTGGCGGGATGGCGGCAACCGGTTCCGCCAGTTAGGACCCTATCGCCGGCAAGCCAGCTCCCACAGGGATAGCGCATGGCTCGAGGCCGATGCTTTCGGGGTGGGAGCTGGCTTGCCGGCGATGGGCTGCAAAGCAGCCCCAAAAAACCATGGTCAACCCGCCTGGGCGCGGATGCGGATGGCATCATGCCGCCAATACTCCAGGTCACAGTCGATCAGGTGCCCATGCTGGTCACTGTTGACCCGGGTGATATGCAACCCTGGGCTTCCCGCCGACACCTTCAAGGCACTGGCCGCCTCCACCGGCAACGCCGTCGGCAAGATCTCGAAGCACACCTGCCCATACTGGATGCCATACACCCGCCCATAAATCTCGGTCAGCGACTGGGCCAGGTCCTGTTCGAGAATCTCTGGGAAGTACCGGGGGTTGAGGTAGTGCTCGGCATACAGCACTGCCCGCCCATCGATCCGCCGTAACCGGCAGATACGTACCACGCTGGACAACGCCGGCAGCTGCAAGCGCGCACAGATGGCCGCCGAGGCCGGCTGCAGCCGCGCCGACAACAGTTCGGTACTGGGCACCCGCCCCTGGTCGCGGACCATGGCATGGAAGTGGCTGCGCTCGATCAGGTCGTAGGTCAGCCGTTCGGGCGCGACGAACCAGCCGCGACGCTCTTCGCGGTAGATCAGCCCCTGGGCTTCGAGCTGCACCAGCGCCTCACGCAGGGTAATGCGCGTGGTATCGAACACCTCGCTGAGCTTGCGCTCGGCCGGCAGCTTGCCGCCCGGCGCCAGCAGGCCGTGCTCGATCTGCTCCTGCAGAGCGTGACAGATGGCTGTTACCGCACGCGGTGGCATCGACTGCATCAAAGGTTACCTATCTGGACTAGTCCAGCCCCAGAACAGGGCACTTGGAGAATAGTGCAAGCCTAGGCAGGGCTGATGAACATCCTGTGACAAAGGCTTTGGCCAGACACTGCCAGAAACGCGCCAACCCAGCAGAACCGGGCAGCTGCGTGGTCTACGCTGTAGCTTCAGGGCCTTCACCGGCCCTTCCCTACATCAAACTGTCACGCAAGCAGCCTACCTTGGCTCAAGGTTTGCTGACCTAGACCAACGGTCACCAGACAACGGCTTCACTCATAACAACCATCGCTAAAGGCACCCACCCAAGGAGCTTCGGATGAAAAAGTTGTTCATGGCGTCACTGCTCGGTTCGGCCATCGCCCTGTGTACCACGGCCATGGCCGCCGATACCAACCTCAAGGCCCTGGAAGACGCCGCCCGCAAGGAAGGCAACGTCAACAGCGTGGGCATGCCCGATGCCTGGGCCAACTGGAAAGGCACCTGGGAAGATCTGGCCAGCAAGTACGGCCTCAAGCACAGCGACACCGACATGAGCTCGGCCCAGGAAATCGCCAAGTTCGAAGCCGAGAAGGACAACGCCAGCGCCGACATCGGCGACGTGGGTGCCGCCTTCGGCCCGATCGCCGTGAGCAAGGGCGTGAGCCAGGCGTACAAGCCGAGCACCTGGGACCAGGTGCCGACCTGGGCCAAGGACAAGGACGGCCACTGGGCGCTGGCCTATACCGGCACCATCGCTTTCATCATCAACAAGGACCTGGTCAAGGAAGGCGAGCGGCCAACCTCCTGGCATGACCTGGAAAAAGGCAAGTACAAGGTCGCCATCGGTGATGTCGGCACCGCTGCCCAGGCCGCCAACGGCGTGCTGGCTGCGGCGATCGCCTACAAGGGTGACGAGACCAACCTGGCACCGGGCCTGCAGTTGTTCACCAAGCTGGCCCAGCAGAAGCGCCTGTCGCTGGCCAACCCGACCATCCAGACCCTGGAGAAGGGCGAGGTGGAAGTGGGCGTGGTGTGGGACTTCAACGGCCTGAGCTACCGTGAACAGATCGACCCCAAGCGTTTCGAAGTGCTGATCCCGTCGGATGGCTCGGTGATCTCCGGCTATACCACCGTCATCAACAAGTACGCCAAGCACCCGAACGCGGCCAAGCTGACGCGTGAATACATCTTCAGCGACGCCGGGCAGATCAACCTGGCCAAGGGGCATGCGCGGCCGATCCGTGCCGAGCACCTGAAGCTGCCGGACGATGTGCAGGCCAAGCTGCTGCCCAACGAACAGTACAAGGCCGCGCAGCCGATCAAGAATGCCGAGGCCTGGGAAGCGAGCTCGAAGAAACTGCCGCAGATGTGGCAGGAGCAGGTGATCATCGAGATGGAGTAAGGGGCTATCTTCTGTAGCGCCTGAACAGGCCTCATCGCCGGCAAGCCAGCTCCCACAGGTACCCCACTGGGTCTGAATCCTGTGGTAGACCTGTGGGAGCTGGCTTGCCGGCGATGAAGGCAACGCGGTTTATGACTGGAGCCACCATGCAACACAACGTCATCCTGGTCCTGCTCGACGGCCTCAACTACCAGGTCGCCCATCACGCCATGGGCCACCTGCACGCCTACGTCGAGGCCGACCGTGCCGCGCTGTACCGCGTGGAATGCGAACTGCCGTCGCTGTCGCGGCCGCTGTACGAGTGCATCCTCACCGGTGTGCCGCCGATCGACAGCGGCATCGTGCACAACAACGTCAACCGCCTGTCCAACCAGCGCAGCGTGTTCCACTACGCCCGCGAGGCCAACCTGGGCACTGCGGCGGCGGCCTATCACTGGATGAGCGAGCTGTACAACCGCTCGCCCTTCGACCCGCAGCGCGACCGCCATACCCACGCACCGAAACTGCCGATCCAGCACGGGCTGTTCTACTGGGACGACCGTTACCCCGATTCGCACCTGCTGGCCGATGCCGAATACCTGCGCCGCCGCCACGCCCCCAACTTCCTGCTGGTGCACCCGATGAGCATCGACGATGTCGGCCACCACCACGGCCTGGACAGCAGCCAGTACCGCAACGCCGCGCGCAGCGCCGACATCCTGCTGGCCGACTACTTGCCAGGCTGGCTCGAAGAGGGCTACCAGGTACTGGTCACCGCCGACCACGGCATGAACAACGACCGCTCGCACAATGGCCTGCTGACCGAGGAGCGCGAAGTGCCACTGTTCGTCTTCGGCGATGCCTTCAGCCTCGACCCTGCGGCCAAACCGCTGCAGACCGAACTGTGCGGGACCATCTGCGAGCTGCTCGGCGCACCGCATGACAAGAGTGTCTGTCGGGAGTTGCTGAAGTGACCACACCCAAGAGCAGCAGCGCCCGTGGCCGCTACCTGGCCCTGCTCTGCCTGCTACCGTTCGCCGTGTTCTTCGTCATCTTCCAGATCGCCCCGCTGGCCTGGGTGGCGATCAACAGCCTGCAATCGGAAGCAGGTTGGGGCGTGGACAACTTCAGCAAGGTATTCGCCTCGAAGTTCTACCTGCAGGCCCTGCAACGCAGCCTGGAGATCAGCTTCTGGTCGAGCCTGTTCGGCATCGTCATCGCCACCCTCGGCGCCTATTCGCTGCGCCAGGTGGACTCGAAGCTGCGCGACTTCGTCAGCGCCTTCGCCAACATGACCAGCAACTTCGCCGGGGTGCCGCTGGCCTTCGCCTTCATCATCCTGCTCGGTTTCAACGGCGCGCTGACCCTGCTGCTGAAGCAGGTCGGCCTGCTGGAGGACTTCAGCATCTATTCCAAGAGCGGGCTGATCCTGGTGTACACCTACTTCCAGATCCCGCTTGGCGTGTTGCTGCTGTACCCCGCGTTCGACGCCCTGCGTGAAGACTGGCGCGAGTCGGCCGCGCTGCTGGGCGCCAACCACTGGCAATTCTGGCGGCACATCGGCCTGCCGGTGCTGACCCCGGCACTGCTGGGCACCTTCGTCATCCTGTTGGCCAACGCGCTCGGTGCCTATGCCACCGTGTACGCGCTGACCACCGGCAACTTCAACGTACTGCCGATCCGCATCGCCGGCCTGGTGGCCGGTGACATCAGCCTCGATCCCAACCTGGCCAGCGCCCTGGCGATGGTCCTGGTGGGGCTGATGACGCTGGTCACGGTGGTGCATCAATGGCTGCTGAAAAGGAGCTACCATGCGCGCTGACGCCCGTTCCGGCGGCTGGTACCACCGCGCCGTGGTCTACCTGCTGTTCCTCATCCTGCTGCTGCCGCTGGCCGGCACCCTGCTCTACTCGCTGGCCACCAGCTGGTCGGCCAGCCTGCTGCCCAGCGGCTTGACCTTCAAGTGGTACATCGCGCTGTGGAGCGAGCCGCGCTTCCTGGCTGCCTTCGGCCAGTCGCTGCTGGTGTGCGTGGGCGCGCTGCTGCTGTCGGTGGTGCTGATCCTGCCGCTGCTGTTCGTGGTCCACTACCACTTCCCCAGGCTCGACGCACTGATGAACATCCTCATCCTGCTGCCGTTCGCGGTGCCGCCGGTGGTGTCGTCGGTGGGGCTGCTGCAGCTGTATGGCAGTGGGCCCATGGCCATGGTCGGCACGCCGTGGATCCTGATCGGCTGTTACTTCACCATTGCCCTGCCGTTCATGTATCGGGCCATCACCAACAACCTGCAGGCGATCAACCTGCGCGACCTGATGGACGCCGCCCAGCTGCTGGGCGCCAGCACCTGGCAGGCGGCGCTGCTGGTGGTGCTGCCGAACCTGCGCAAGGGCCTGATGGTGGCACTGCTGCTGTCGTTCTCGTTCCTGTTTGGCGAGTTCGTGTTCGCCAACCTGCTGGTCGGCACCCGCTACGAGACGCTGCAGGTTTACCTGAACAACATGCGCAACAGCAGCGGCCACTTCAACAGCGCGTTGGTGATCTCGTACTTCGCCTTCGTGCTGGTACTGACCTGGGTCGCCAACCGCCTGAACAAGGACAAGACCTGACATGAGCTTCGTCAGCGTACAGAAACTGCAAAAAAGCTACGCCGGCAGCCCGGTGTTCGAGAACATCGACTGCCGTATCGAGCGCGGCGAGTTCGTTACCCTGCTTGGCCCGTCCGGTTGCGGCAAGTCCACGCTGCTGCGCTGCATCGCCGGGCTCACCCCGGTGGACAGCGGGCAGATCCTGCTCGACGGCCATGACATCGTGCCGCTGAGCCCGCAAAAGCGCGGTATCGGCATGGTGTTCCAGAGCTATGCGCTGTTCCCCAACATGACCGTGGAGCAGAACGTCGCCTTCGGCCTGCGCATGCAGAAGGTCAAGGCAGAAGAAAGCCAAGCCCGGGTACGCGAGGCGCTGGAGCTGGTGGAGCTGGGCAACTTCGCCGGGCGCTACCCGCACCAGTTGTCCGGCGGCCAGTGCCAGCGCGTGGCCCTGGCCCGTTCGCTGGTCACCCGCCCGCGCCTGCTGCTGCTCGACGAGCCGCTGTCGGCGCTGGATGCGCGCATCCGCAAGCACCTGCGCGAGCAGATCCGCGCCATCCAGCGCGAGCTGGGGCTGACCACCATCTTCGTCACCCACGACCAGGAAGAGGCGCTGACCATGTCCGACCGCATCTTCCTGATGAACCAGGGCCGCATCGTCCAGAGCGGCGATGCCGAAACCCTCTACACCGCGCCGGTGGACCTGTTTGCCGCCGGCTTCATCGGCAACTACAACCTGCTCGACGCCGACAGCGCCAGCCGCCTGCTGCAGCGCCCGGTGGCCAGCCGCCTGGCGATCCGCCCCGAGTCGATCACCCTGGGCATCAACGGCGAACTGGACGCCGAAGTGCGCAGCCACAGCCTGCTGGGCAACGTGATCCGCTACCGGGTGCGGGTACGCGAGGTGGAACTGGTGGTCGACGTGCTCAACCGCTCACCGTCCGACCTGCACGCGGACGGGCAACGGGTAAGCTTGTCGATCGACCCCACGGCGCTACGGGAAGTGGCCTAAGGAGAATCAACACCATGGCACTGGCAATTTTCGATCTGGACGAAACCCTGATCCACGGCGACTGCGCGTCGCTGTGGAGCGAGCAGATGGCCCGGCTGGGCTGGGTCGACGGCAAGGACTTCCTGCGCCGCGACCATGAGTTGATGGAAGCCTACGGCAAAGGCCACCTGCGGATGGAGGAGTACATGGCCTTCAGCCTGGAGCCGATTGCCGGGCGCACCCTGGAAGAGGTCGAGCACCTGGTGGCGCCGTGGGTCGAAGAGGTGATCGAGCCGATCATCTACGGCGACGCCTGCCGCTGCATTGCCGAGCACCGCAAGCGTGGGGATCGCATCCTGATCATTTCGGCGTCGGGTACGCATCTGGTCGGGCCGATTGCGGCGCGGCTTGGGGTGGACGAATACCTGGCGATCGAACTGGAGGCGGTGAACGGGGTTTATACCGGCAAGACCCATGGGGTGCTGACCTATCGCGAAGGGAAGATCACGCGGTTGCTGGAGTGGCTGGACCAGGAGCAGGAGAACCTGGAGGGGGCGAGTTTCTATTCCGACTCGCGGAACGATTTGCCGCTGTTGTTGAAGGTGGATCATCCGCATGTGGTGAACCCGGATGCGGTGTTGCGGGAGCATGCCGAGATCAATGGCTGGCCGGTTCTGAGCTGGAGCTGAAGATTTGTGTGGGCCTCTTCGCGGGCACGCCCGCTCCCACAGGAGTCACCACAAACTTGAATATTGTGGAGTCCCTGTGGGAGCGGGCGTGCCCGCGAAAGGGCCAGGCCTGCTTACACCAGACTAGGGTCGATCACCATCACCAGCTTGCCCGACACCTGGTTGGTCTCCAGCTCGGCATACGCCGCCTGGGCAAACTCCACCGGGTAGGTATCCACAAGCTGCGGCGACAGGCGCCCTTCGGCAAACAGCGGCCAAACCTGCTGCTGCAAATCGCGCAGCAACTCGGCCTTGAAGCCGTCGTCGCGGTTGCGCAGCGTGGAGCCGGTAATCTCCAGGCGCTTGCCCAGTACCTGTGCCAGGTCCAGCTCGAACTTGCGCCCGCCCATCAGGCCGATGATCACCCAGCGCCCGTCACGTGCCAGCAGCTTGAGGTTGAGCTCGCCGTAGCTGGCGCCCACCGGGTCGAGAATCACATCGAACGGGCCGAAACCTTCCAGCGCATCCAGGTTCTCGTTGCGTACCACACCGCCGGCGGCGCCCAGCGCCTCGCAGTAGGCCAGGCGGTCCTGCGAACCGACGCTGACCCACACCGGGCTGCCGAATGCCTTGCACAGCTGGATGGCGGCCGAGCCAACGCCGCTGGCGCCAGCGTGCACCAGCACTTTCTCGCCAGCTTTAACGCCACCCAGCTGGAAGATGTTCAGCCAGGCAGTGGCATACACCTCCGGCAACGCCGCCGCCTCGTGCAGGCTCAGGCCTTCGGGCACCGGCAGCACGTGGCGGGCATCCACCACCACTTCCTCGGCCATGGCGCCGCTGGCCAGCAGCGCGCACACCCGGTCACCCACCCGCCAGTCGGCACCGGCACCCACTTCCTCGATCACCCCGGCGCACTCCAGGCCCATGTAGGGGCTGGCGCCTGGCGGTGGTGGATACAAACCTTTCATCTGCAGCAGATCGGCGCGGTTCAGCCCCGCTGCGGCCACGCGAATACGCACCTGGCCAGCGTCACAGGTCGGGCGCTGCGCCTCGACCCAAGCCACATGTCCGTCAACGCCTTGCAATGCCTTCACAGTGCCTCCATAGTTGAATCATATGACCGAGCCTGGGTGAGCATGTCCCAGGCTTTTTGCAGTATGCGCCCGGCTCCCATGGAACCGGCGAACGGAAAAGACGGCCTACTATGCGTGATCAATTGCCTCCACGTCGAATCAGCATGAAGCATTTCCTCCCAAGCACCGCCCTGGCCCTGATGATCGGCCTGGGCAGCCTCACGCTCGGCGGCAATGCGGCGGCCGCCAACAAGTGGGACAGCCTGCAGCCGGACCGCGACGAGATCGTCGCCAGCCTCAACGTGGTGGAATTGCTCAAGCGCCACCACTACAGCAAGCCGCCACTGGACGACGCCCGTTCGGCCATCATCTATGACAGCTACATCAAGCTGCTGGACCCGGCGCGCAGCTACTTCACCGCCGCCGACATCGCCGAATTCGACAAATGGAAAACGCAATTCGACGATTTCCTCAAGAGCGGTAACCTGGACCCGGGCTTCACCATCTACAAACGCTACCTGGACCGCGTCAAGCAACGCCTGGACTTCGCCCTGGCCGAGCTGAACAAGGGCGTGGACAAGATCGACTTCAACGCCAAGGAAACCTTGCTGATCGACCGCAAGGACGCCCCGTGGATGAAGGACCAGGCCGAGCTCGACGACCTGTGGCGCAAACGCGTCAAGGACGAAGTGCTGCGCCAGAAGATCGCCGGCAAGGAACCCAAGCAAATCCAGGAAACCCTGACCAAGCGCTACAAGAACCAGCTGTCGCGCCTGGACCAGACCCGTGCCGAGGACATCTTCCAGGCCTACATCAACACCTTCGCCCAGTCCTACGACCCGCACACCAACTACCTGTCGCCGGACAACGCGGAAAACTTCGACATCAACATGAGCCTGTCGCTGGAAGGCATCGGCGCAGTGCTGCAAAGCGACAACGACCAGGTCAAGATCGTGCGCCTGGTGCCGGCTGGCCCGGCGGCCAAAACCAAGCAGGTGGCACCGGCCGACAAGATCATCGGCGTGGCCCAGGGCAACAAGGAAATGGTCGACGTGGTCGGCTGGCGCCTGGACGAAGTGGTCAAGCTGATCCGCGGCCCGAAAGGCTCGGTGGTGCGCCTGGAGATCATACCGGCCAGCAACGCGCCTAGCGACCAGACCAGCAAGATCGTGTCGATCACCCGCGAGGCGGTGAAGCTCGAAGAGCAGGCAGCGAAGAAGTCGGTGCTCAAGCTCAAGCAGGACGGGCGTGACTACAAGCTGGGCATCATCGAGATCCCGGCCTTCTACCTCGACTTCAAGGCCTACCGCGCCGGTGACCCGGAGTACAAGAGCACCACGCGGGACGTGAAGAAGCTGCTCACCGAACTGCAGAAAGAAAAAGTCGACGGCGTGGTCATCGACCTGCGCAACAACGGCGGCGGCTCGCTGCAGGAAGCCACCGAGCTGACCAGCCTGTTCATCGAGAAAGGCCCGACCGTGCTGGTGCGCAACAGCGACGGCCGTGTCGACGTGCTGGAAGACGAAAACCCCGGTGCCTTCTACAAGGGCCCGCTGGCGCTGCTGGTCAACCGCCTGTCGGCCTCGGCTTCGGAGATCTTCGCCGGTGCCATGCAGGACTACCACCGTGCGCTGATCATCGGTGGCCAGACCTTCGGCAAAGGCACCGTGCAGACCATCCAGCCACTCAACCATGGCGAGCTGAAGCTAACCCTGGCCAAGTTCTACCGGGTTTCCGGGCAGAGCACCCAACACCAGGGCGTGCTGCCGGACATCGACTACCCGTCGATCATCGACACCAAGGAAATCGGCGAGAGCGCCCTGCCCGAGGCTATGCCATGGGACACCATTCGCCCGGTGGTCAAGCCGGCGGCCGACCCGTTCAAGCCGTTCCTGGCCCAACTCAAGGCGCAGCATGAAGCGCGCAGCGACAAGGACGCGGAGTTCACCTACATCCGCGACCGCCTGGCCCTGACCCAGAAGCTGATGAACGAGAAGACCGTCAGCCTCAACGAGCAGGACCGCCGTGCACGCCACGACGAAATCGAGGCCAAGCAGCTGGCGCTGGAAAACATCCGCCGCAAGGCCAAGGGTGAAGAGCCGCTGAAGGAGCTGAAGAAAGAGGATGAGGACGCGCTGCCGACCGAGGATGAGAACACCAAGCCGGAAGACGATGCCTACCTGTCGGAAACCGGTCGCATCCTGATCGACTACCTGAGTGCGAGCACCAAGGTGGCCAAGAAGTAAGGCACTGCGGCAATGATGGCAAATTAGTTTCACTTGTCATCAAACAGTCATCGCGCTGTCGTGAAATAGAGGGGCCGGGCGTGGAAACGCCCGGCCCTTTCATTTTCAGGAATACGTCATGACCGTCGCCGAACAGCTCAGTGCCTTGAGTGCCATCCTGGCTCAACGCAGCATCCACAGTCTGTTCCAGCCGATCATGTGCCTGAGCGAGCAACGGGTTTTCGGCCATGAAGCATTGAGCCGAGGGCCCTCCAACAGCCCGCTGCACGCACCGCTGAACCTGTTTACCATCGCCCGCCAGGCCGGCCGCCTGACCGAGCTGGAGGCTGCCTGCCGGGAAAGCGCCTGCCGGCGTTTCAGCGAACAGCAGCTGCAGGGCAAGCTGTTTCTCAACATCTCGCCGGAATCGCTGCTGGAGCCGCACTACCCCTCCGGGCAGACCCTGAAACTGCTCGAACAGGTCGGCCTGCCGCCCAGCCGGGTGGTGATCGAATTGACCGAACACACCCCGACCGACGACTTCCAGCTGCTGTCCAATGCCCTGCACCACTACCGGGACATGGGCTTCTCGATTGCCATCGACGATCTGGGGGCGGGTTATTCGAGCCTGCGCCTGTGGTCGGAGCTGCGCCCCGAATACGTGAAGATCGACCGACATTTCATCGACGGCATCCACCGCGACCCGCTCAAGCGTGAGTTCGTAGGTTCGATTTTGCAGATTGCTCGGGCGTCGAAGGCGCAGGTGATTGCCGAAGGCATCGAGCTGGCGGAAGAGCTGGCGGTGCTGGTGGAGATGGGCGTGGACCTGGTGCAGGGCTACCTGCTGGGGCGGCCGCAGGAGCTGGGAGCGCGCGAAAGCAGGCCGCTACCGGCGCTGATGAGCGTTCCGCAGGCCGAACAGCCGACGGTGCGGCTCAATGCGACGATTGGGCAGTTGCTGGAGCTGTTTGGCCGGCACCGGCACCTGGAGGTATTGGAGGTGGTAGATGCCGATGGCAGGGCTTGTGGATTGATCCACAGGGATGCGCTGCCTGTTATGGCCTCTTCGCGGGCATGCCCGCTCCCACAGGTTCATCACGGATCTTGAGCCTTGTGCTGTACCTGTGGGAGCGGGCGTGCCCGCGAAGAGGCCGGAACAGGTAACGCTTCAGGCCGTTTCGGGGTAGCTGTACTCGAACACCCTGACCACCTCGGAGGCATGCCATGAGGCCGCTTCCATGCCGTCGACCGGCCCGGAAAATCGGCCCAACCGTTCAACGCATTCAAAGAAGCCGGTACGCGGCAAACGGCTGGCACCCTGGCTGATCACCAGCGAGCTGCGCAATGGCTGCTCGGCGCGGGCATCCAGCACCGCCAGGTACTCAAGCGCGGCTGTCAGCGTCTGCATGGCCGGGCTGGGCAACTGCAAGCGCTCGATCAGCGCTCGATACGTCAGCAAGTGACGTTGACGACGGGCCAGGTCAAGCTCGCCCAGCAGGTTATCCCAGTGCTGACGGCTGATCCTGACCTGGCTCATGATGGCTCGCTCCAGCCAGCCACCCCCAGATGCCAGGCCAGGGCTCGGCGGATGGCAGCATCCGGCTGGCGTTCGCCCGATTCGATCATGGCCAGGTAAGCCGGGCTTACCCCGACATTGCGCGCCAGTTGCTCAGGGGCAATGCCCTTGGCCTGGCGAATCTGTGCCACTTCGCTGAAGGCCGGCAATGGCGCACTGGCTGCATCGCCCTGTGCTTCACTGGCAACCACCTCGGCGGGTGCCTGCCCTGCGGCCTTGAGCAGTGCCTGGTACTGTTCCCAGGGAACGACGGCGTACTCGGGTTGACCGTCCCGGCTGATGACCTGAATACCCATTACAAACCCCTTTAAAAAGGATTACAGCATGTAATCCGTAGGCATAACCCTTATGCCAATTATATTACCAACTCTGGGGTCTGTGCAGTTGCGCTGCGGTTGCGGCCAGTTTCACTGCGTGTTGCGTTCCAACCGCAGCGCTTCGGGGGTGGCCGGCAGGCGCTCGACCACGCGCAGCCGCTCGGGCGCCTGGCTGTCGCGCCAGGCCTTGAAGCGCGCCAGTTCGTCAGCCACGGTCTTAAGCACCCAACCCAGTACCGCGATGTCGTCGAGGAAACCCACGCCCAGCAGCCAGTCGGGGATGGCGTCGATGGGGCTGACGAAATACAGCAGCCCGGCGACGATGGTGACCAGCGCCTTGGGGCTGATGGCGCGGTACTCGCCGCGCCACCAGGCAAGGCACAGCGACTGCAGCAGCTTCACGTCTTCACGCAACTGGCCGATGCGCGGGCCTTTGCGGGCTACCGCAAACAGCAAGGCCGGCAACCGGCCACGGCTGAGCAGGCGCTCGGCCAAGGGCAGGAAACGGGCGAAATTCCAGGGTGCGCTCATGGAGCCTCCAAGAGGAAAAGGTTATCCACATTTATTGTGGATAACCTTGTGAACAGGGCGACGTTTCCGACCCCAGGTGCCTGCCAGGCAAGGGCCCCGGTCAGATCGGGCGTTTTTTACACAGTCGTTTCACACCTTGGGTGCGTACGCCGCAAACGGTTTGCGTCAGAAGCATTCTGCTTCTTCACGCTGCATTTCCTCGGACAGTATCAGCAGTTGCAGGTTCGTCCAACTACCCGGCACAAACGAAAACGCCCCGTCAGGACGGGGCGTTTTGCGTGGGCCAGCCAGTGTTACTTGGCAGGCGCTTCGGCCGGGGCCTCGGCAGGAGCTTCCGCTTCCGGCTCGGCGCCTTGCAGCTGGGCCGGATCCTTGATGGCGATCAGTTCCAGGTCGAATACCAGTACCGAGTTGGCCGGGATCAGCGGGCTTGGGCTCTGCGCACCGTAGGCCAGTTCAGCCGGGATGAACAGCTTGTACTTCTCGCCGACGTGCATCAGCTGCAGGCCTTCGACCCAACCCGGGATCACGCCGCTGACCGGCAGGTCGATCGGGCTGCCGCGCTCGACGGAGCTGTCGAACACCTTGCCATCGATCAGCTTGCCTTCGTAGTGGACGGTGACCACGTCGGTCGCCTTGGGCTGCGGGCCGTCGGCCTTCTTGACCACTTCGTACTGCAGGCCCGAGGCAGTGGTGACCACGCCTGGCTTCTTGGCGTTTTCCTCGAGGAACTTCTTGCCGGCGGAGGCGGCTTCTTCGCTAGCCTTGGCCAGGCGCTCTTCGGCACGCTTCTGCAGCGCGGTGAAGGCCTCTACCAGCTCTTCGTCCTTGATGCGCTGTTCCTTCTTGCCAACGGCGTCTTCGATGCCGAGGGCGACTGCTTTCGAATCAAGGTCTTCCATGCCTTCCTGAGCCAGGCTCTTGCCCATGTTCAGGCCGATACCGTAGGAGGCTTTCTGTGCCGGAGTCTTCAGCTCGGGGCTGCTGGTCTGTTGATCACAGCCAGCCAGTACCAGGCCTACCAGGGCAACCGCAGCCGCCAAACGATGCTGTTTCATGCTATTTCCTTGTTCATGCGCCAAAAGGGCAATCAGGGTAAAGCCGCGAGCTTAGCAGGCGGCCATGACCAATGGCTACCGGCATAGGAGCCGGTTTTGGTAAGGAAGTTCAGTAGTTAAACGCTTATTCATCCAAGGATGTGCAGCCACTGGCCAGTATTGATCGGTTGCGGCGCCTTTGCCCGGTTTTGCGGGGAATTTATTTAGCTGAATGCTGAGAAGCCTGCACTGGCCCTATCGCCGGCAAGCCAGCTCCCACAGGTTGACCACAGGCCCCGAAGCAGGTGCTATCCCTGTGGGAGCTGGCTTGCCGGCGAAAGGGCCAAACCTGCGTTCAGGGGTAGCTGCCCTCTCGGTACTGCCCTGCCACCTCACGCAACACCTCGCATACCCACTGCCCAGGCAGGCTCTGCGGCAAGGCGGCATTGCGACAGATGCCGACCGAGCCGCCTGGCTCGCGCACACCCAGGTCAAGCTCGACCAGCTCGCCCCGGCGCAGGTCGAGCAGCACCGCATCGCGCGGCGCCACCCACACTGCATCGCTGCCCAGAAGGTAGCGCCGGCTCAGCGCCAGCGACAGGGTTTCCAGGCGCTGGGCGGGCATCTGGATGCCGCATTGCACGAACAGGCTATCGGCATGCTGGCGGATGGTGGTGCCGGCTGGCGGCAGCACCAGCGGGTAATGCCCAACCTCTCCCCGCTCTACTGGCTTGCTGGCCAGCAGCGGGTGGCCGGGCCGCACCACCAGGCTCATCGACTCGCTGTACAGGTGCTCGAACGACAGGCCCTGGATCTGCGGGCTGTCGGTCATGCGCCCGACCACCAGTTCCAGTTCGCCCAGGCGCAACTGGCCGAGCAGCTGCGCGCTGACCCCGGTGACCACACTGATCACCAGCGCCTCATGGCGCTGGTGCAGGCGGCACAGCACTTCGGGCATGAGCAGGCCTTCGACCGTGGACAGCACGCCGATGCGCACTTGCGACGGCGCCCGCGCCTCGCCACGCAGGCTGCTGACGCCATCGCGCAGGGCCTGCACGCTGGGCCCGGCATAGCGCATGAAACGCGTACCGGCCGGGGTCAGCTCGACGCCCTGGCGGCTGCGCGCGAACAGGCGCGTTTCCAGCAGGTCTTCGAGTTCCTTGAGGGTCTTGGAGATGGCGGGCTGGCTGATTGCCAGGATGTCGGCAGCCCTGGCCAGGCTGCCCTGCCGGGCAATCTCCAGGAAGCACAGCAGGTGGCGGTACTTGATGCGGGTGTCGAGATTCATGTCGCCAAGCTTACCGCATCGCCACCTGCGGCGTATCCGGGTCGCGTTGCTGGCGGCGGAACTGCCCCGGCGGCAAGCCATGAATCTGCCGAAAGCGCCGGGAAAAGTAGGCTTCATCGGCGAAGCCACAAAGCCGCGCCACCTCACCCACCGGGCGGCTGCCATTGAGCAGGTAGTTGCGCGCAGTATGCATACGCCGCTCCAGCACCAGCTCGCTGAAAGTCTTGCCGATTTCCTTGCGCAACCAATGGGTCAGGTAGGTCGGTGACAGGTAAGTAGCGGCGGCGACTTTCTGCAGGTTCAGGTCAGGGTCATCGATGTGCCGACGCAGGTACTCGCTCATGCGGCCCAGCGCGGCGCGGCGGCTGAGCTGGGCGGCATTGCTGTCGGCCAGTTCGCGCAGCGGCTCGGCGTACAGGCCGCAGACCTGGCCGATCAGTTGCAGCAGCAGGCCCTTGAGCATTTCACGGCTACCGAACCGGCGGTTGGCATCCAGCGTGCGCATGCGTTCGAGGATCTGCCGCACCTCGGCGAAGTCAGCCTCATCGAGGCTGAAGTCGAGGTGCTCCTGGAAACGGAACGGTGACAGTTCCGGCGCCTGCAGGATCGACACCTCTTCCAGGTCCATCGGGTCGCAGGCCAGGTGTGGCAAGAGGAAGGTCTGGGAGAAGTTGATCACCACGAAGTCGCTGTCGTCCGGGTGCGGTATCACGTGCACCCGATGCGGCAGGATGAAGGCCAGGGTGTTGCGCGTGAACGGGCGCTGCACGCTGCCGATGTGCTGCACCGTATCGCCGCCGAAGTTGACCTGGATCTGGAAGTACTCGTGACGGTGCGGCGCGGTCTCGGCGGGACGGCCGCGCTGGTCGCGGATATAGAAATCCATCAGCTCGCTGCGCTGCTGCATGACGTAGGTCGGGACCTCGCGCTTGGGGGGCATTCGGCTTGCTCCATTCAGTGAGTGTGGCGCCGCCTGTTGTGGCCTCTTCGCGAGCGAGCCCGCTCCCAAGGGTCTCCAAAAAACTTGAAGCCTGCGCTGTACCTGTGGGAGCGGGCTTGCCCGCGAAGAAGCAGTGGCAGGCACGACCTAGTTGTACGATGTCTAGATTTAGTGATTTAACCCCTTCTGCAAAAAGCAGCGCAACCGGAAATCCGTGCAGCCCTCAAAAAACGCGACCTTCAGCATGAAAACCGAGCAAAACCCAGCCCGCTGATTTTCTTGGACAGCGCTGCCATACCCCGTCTCCTGTGAAAAAAACGGTCTAAAACGGCCGTTGCATTCACGCTGTTGTACGACCACCTTAGAAAAGGGACTGCAGCCCAACCTCTACCAACAACAACAAACGAGGTCGACTCATGTCGAGCACGCCTACCCCCCGCACCGCGTCGTCATACGCGCTGGACGCGGCCCCTGCCCAGCGCCTGCCCACCCGCCGCCGCTGGTTCATGCTGTCGCTGCTGCTGGTGGCGACCATCATCAATTATGTCGACCGGGTGAACATTTCCATCGCAGCGCCGTTCATGGCCAAGGACCTGGGGCTGGACAAGGTCGAGATGGGGCTGATCTTCTCCGCCTTCGCCTGGACCTACGCCCTGGCCTTGGTGCCTGCCGGTTTCATCGCCGACCGTTTCGGTTCGCGCCTGACCTACGGCGTATCGCTGATCAGCTGGTCTGCGGTCACCGTGGCCCAGGGCCTGGCCAGCGGCTTTGCCTCGCTGTTCGGCCTGCGCCTGGCAGTCGGTGCCATGGAGGCCCCGGCATTTCCGGCCAACAGCCGTGCGGTCACGGTGTGGTTCCCCGCCCGTGAACGCGGCTTGGCCAGCAGCATCTACGTGTGTGGCCAGTACCTGGGCACCGCGCTGTTCACCGGCGCGCTGTTGTGGCTGGCAACCACCTATGACTGGCGCCATGTGTTCTACAGCACCGGCCTGGTCGGCATCCTGTTCGGCGCGGTGTGGCTATGGCTGTACCGCGACCCGCTGAACTGCAAGAAGGTCAGCAAGGAAGAGCTGGCCTACATCGAAGGCGGCGGCGGGCTGGTGAAAAGCAGCCGGGCGCGCACCCGTTTTGCCTGGCGCCAGGTGGCTGAGCTGTTCCGCTATCGCCAGGTCTGGGCCATCTGCCTTGGCAAGTTCGCCAGCACCTCGGCGCTGTATTTCTTCCTCACCTGGTTCCCCACCTACCTGATCGAGGAGCGCCAGTTGACGCTGATCAAGGTCGGCATCTTCGCCGTCATGCCGTTCATTGGTGCCACGGTCGGCATCCTCCTCGCGGGGATCGTCTCCGATCTGCTGATCCGCAAGGGCTACTCGCTGTCGTTCGCCCGCAAACTGCCTCTGGTGGTGGGTTCGATGCTGGGCATGTCGATCGTGCTGGTGAACTTCACCGACTCCAATGTGCTGTGCATTGCCATCCTCACCCTGGCGTTCTTCGCCCAGGGCATCGCCTCGGCGTCGTGGGCGGCGGTGTCGGAAGTAGCGCCCAAGGAGCTGATCGGCCTGACCGGCGGGGTCACCAGCCTGGCGGCGAACATTGGCGGCATCGTCACGCCGATCGTGATTGGCGCGATCGTGCATGCCAGCGGCTCGTTTGCCATGGCGTTCTGGTTCATCGGCGCCGTGGCGTTGATGGGCACCCTCTCTTACTCGCTGCTGCTCGGGAAGCTGTATCGCATCGAGCTGAAGTCCGCAGCTTGAGCGTTGTCTGTCCTTGCCCGCAAAGAAGCCGCTACAGGTTGCTTGGATAGTCCAAGCCATCCCCGTTTTCGTCCAACTTTACCGGCCAGCCGCTGACTTACGCTGACCACTCCAGTACGGAGGATCCACCCATGACCTACCTGTTCAACCCACCGGCCACCGTCAGCCTGCCGATCCGCGGCAGCGCTGCGCGCTTCCCGGTCGGCCGGGTGTTCTGCCTGGGCCGCAACTACCCTTGGCCGGAATCCTACGGAGCGGCACCGCAGGAGCCTGTGTTCTTCATGAAACCGGCGAGCAACGTGGTCCAGGCGCAGGGCGAGCTGCCCTTTCCGCCGCAGACCGATGAGTTCTGCCACGAAATCGAACTGGTAGCCGCCATCGCCAAGGGCGGTGCCAACATTGCCACGGAGCATGCCCTGGCACATGTGTTCGGCTTTGCCGCCGGCCTCGACCTGACCCGCCGCGACCACCAGCGCAAAGCCAAGGCCGAGGGCCTGCCCTGGGAAGGCGCCAAGGTGTTCGAGGCCTCGGCACCGATGACCGCCATCGTTCCCGCCAGCGAATGTGCCTGGCCGCTGGACGCGTCGCTGTGGTTGCAGGTCAATGGCCAGGAGCGCCAGCGTGCGCACCTGCGCCAGCAGACCTGGGCCCTGTCCGAGGTGATCAGCAGGCTGTCCCGCCAACTGCCGCTGCGCCCCGGCGACCTGATCATGACCGGCAGCCCGCCCGGGGTGGCGCCGCTCAACCCGGGCGACACGATCCACGCCGGCATTGATGGCATCGGCGAACTGCAACTGCGCGTCGGCCCCCGCCCTGCCGGACAAGCCGCCAGCGCTGCCTGAATCTACCGGAGCCCCACATGAGCCAAAACAAGAAAATCGCCCTGGTCACCGGCGCTGGCAGCGGCATCGGCCGCGCCGTCGCCCTCGCCCTGCTGGAGGATGGCTTCAGCCTGGTCCTCGCCGGGCGCCGCGCAGAACCGCTGCAAGCAGTGGTCGAACAGGCTCAGGCAGCGGGCGGTGAAGCCCTGGCCGTGCCAACCGACGTGCGCGACGAGCAGAGCGTTGCGCAACTGTTCGCTACCATCGAGGAGGTGCATGGCCGCCTCGATGTGATCTTCAACAATGCCGGGGTCAACGCCCCCGCCGTACCGGTCGACGAGCTGCCGCTGGAGTACTGGCGCAACGTCATCGCCACCAACGTCGACGGCGTGTTTCTGTGCGCCCGCGCCGCCTTCGGCCTGATGCGCCGCCAGCAGCCGCAGGGCGGGCGAATCATCAACAACGGCTCGATCTCGGCGCACACCCCGCGCCCGTTCACCGCCCCCTACACCGCCAGCAAGCACGCGGTGCTGGGCCTGACCAAGGCACTGGCGCTGGATGGTCGGTCGTACAACATCGTCTGCAGCCAGGTGGACATCGGCAACGCCCTGACCGAGCTGTCCGAGCGCATGACCCGTGGAGTGCGCCAGGCCAATGGCGAGACCGCCGCCGAACCGATGCTCGACGTGCGCCATGTGGCCGACGCGGTGCGCTACATCGCCGCGCTGCCGCTGGACGCCAACGTACTGAACATGACCGTGATGGCCAGCAACATGCCGTTCGTAGGCCGTGGCTGACCTTTGTTCCTGATGGAGTGACCGATGAAACCCGAAGTCCTGCAACTGAGCCCGATCCTCATCCCGCAAATCCGCGAGCGCCTGGACCAACTGTTCACTGTGCACCGCTACTACGAACAGACCGACAAGGACGCCTTCGTCAACCAGCATGCCGGCAATATTCGCGGTGTGATCACCGGTGGCCACACCGGCATCAGCCAGGCGCTGATGGCGCGCCTGCCCAACCTTGAAGTGGTCGCGGTCAATGGCGTCGGCACCGACGCAGTGGACCTGGCCTATGCCCGTGATCGCGGCATCCGGGTCACCGCCACCATCGGCGCCCTCACCGAGGACGTCGCCGACCTCGCCATCGGTCTGCTGATCGGCTTGTGCCGTGGCATCTGCACCGGCGACCGTTTCGTACGCGCAGGCCACTGGGCCACCAGCGCCACACCGCTGGCACCGCTGCCACTGGCCCGCCAGGTGACAGGCATGCGGGTGGGCATCGTCGGCATGGGCCGGGTCGGCCGCGCCGTGGCGCAGCGAGCGGCGGCGTTCGGTTGCCCGATTCGCTATACCGACCTGCAGGCGCTGGATGTGCCCTATGGTTTCGAAGCGGATCTCGTACAGTTGGCCCAGGGCAGCGATGCGCTGATCTTGGCAGCCGCAGCCGACAAAGGCGAAGCGCTGGTCAACCGCGAGGTTCTGCGGGCATTGGGGTCGCAGGGGTACCTGATCAACATCGCGCGCGGCAAGCTGGTGGATGAGCCAGCGTTGATCGCGGCGCTGGAGGCCGGCGAGATCGCGGGCGCAGCGCTGGATGTGTTTGCCGATGAACCACGGGCGCCCGAGGCCTTGTTCGAGCGAGAGGATGTGGTGCTGCAACCGCACCGGGCCAGCGCCACGGTGCAGACCCGCACGCGCATGGGCGAGATGGTGGTGGCCAGCCTGGTGGATGTGTTTGCAGGGCGTAAGCCGCTGGGGTTGGTTATCTGACTCAAGATCCTGGGGCTGCTTTGCAGCCCTTTCGCGACCCAAGGCCGCTCCTACAGGGGGACGCAATTTCCTGTAGGAGCGGCCTTGTGTCGCGAAAGGGGCGCAAAGCGCCCCCAGCGATTTATCAGGCCACCGCCAACTCCACAGCACTTCCACTCAACCGCACCGGCCACACCCGCAACCGCTGCCCGGCATCTTCCAGGCACTCGCCACTTTGCAGGCTGAAGTGCTGCTTGTACAACGGCGCCGCCACCACCAGCTCGCCCTGCACACTGCCCACCAGCCCGCGGCCGATGATGTTGGCGCCGGACCGCGGGTCGCGGTTGTCCACCGCGTACAGCGGCTGCGCCTGCCCCGGCAGGTAGAACAGCGCCACCTGGGCCCCGTCGAGCCAGACCACCACCCCGGAATCGGCCACCAGGTCATCCGCCTGGCACACCGCCTGCCAGTTCTCGTGGGTTTTCACAGCAGCATTGGACAGGTTCATCAGACAGCCTCCTCGACGGTTGGGATCAGGTGCAGTGGCGCAGCAGGCCGGCGCTGTTCGCGTTCGCGCACGAAGTGCACGTCCGGGTCGGCGCGGCGGTCGTTGACGAAAGTACGGAAGCGCTTCAGCTTCTCGGGGTCGTTGAGGGCGTTGGCCCATTCGCATTCATACTGGTCGACCACATGCTGCATCTGCGCCTCCAGCTCGCTGGCCAGGCCCAGGCTGTCGTCGATGATCACCTGCTTCAGGTAGTCCAGCCCACCTTCCAGGTTCTCGCGCCACACCGAGGTGCGCTGCAGTTTGTCGGCGGTGCGGATGTAGAACATCAGCACGCGGTCGATCAGGCGCACCAGGGTTTCGTCGTCGAGGTCGGTGGCAAACAGTTCGGCATGCCGCGGGCGCATGCCGCCATTGCCGCACACGTACAGGTTCCAGCCCTTGTCGGTGGCGATCACGCCGATGTCCTTGCTCTGTGCCTCGGCGCATTCGCGAGTGCAGCCGGACACCGCGAACTTGAGCTTGTGCGGGCTGCGCAGGCCTTTGTAGCGGTCTTCCAGGCGCAGGGCCATGCCGACGCTGTCCTGCACGCCGTAACGGCACCAGGTGCTGCCGACGCACGATTTCACCGTGCGGGTCGACTTGCCGTAGGCATGGCCGGTTTCGAAGCCGGCCTCGATCAGCTCGCCCCAGATCAGCGGCAGCTCGTGCAACTGGGCGCCGAACAGGTCGATGCGCTGGCCGCCGGTGATCTTGGTGTACAGGTCGTACTTTTTCGCCACCTGGCCGATCACGATGAGCTTGTCGGGGGTAATTTCACCACCGGGGATGCGCGGCACCACCGAGTAGGTGCCGTTCTTCTGCATGTTGGCCATGAAGGTGTCGTTGGTGTCCTGCAGCGGCACCAGCGCCGGGTCCATGATCGGCTGGTTCCAGCACGAGGCGAGGATACTGCCCACCGCCGGCTTGCAGATGTCGCAGCCAACGTGGCCCTTGCCGTGGCGTTCGAGCAGTTCGTTGAAGGTGCGGATACCCTCTACCCGCACCAGCCCGTACAGCTCCTGACGAGTGTAGGCGAAGTGCTCGCACAGGCTCTTGTCCACCGCCACGCCACGGGCGGTCAGCTCGTGCTCGAACACCTGCTTGAGCAGTGCCGCGCAACCACCACAACCGGTGGCGGCCTTGGTGCAGCCCTTGACTGCGGCAAGGTCGCCGCAGCCGCTGTCGATGGCGGCGCAGACCGCGCCCTTGCTGACGTTGTGGCACGAGCAGATGGTCGCGCTGTCGGGCAGCGCATCAGCACCCAGGGCCGGTGCGCCGCCGCCTTGCGGCAGGATCAGTGCCGCGGGGTCGGCTGGCAGGGCGATGCCGTTCTGGGCGTACTGCAGCAGGGTGTCGTAGTAGCTGTTGTCGCCGACCAGCACCGCACCGAGCACGTGCTTGCCGCTGGCATCCACCACCAGCCGGCGGTAGGCGCTGTTGGCTTCGTCGATGAAGCGGTAGCTGCGTGCGCCCGGGGTGGCGCCATGGGCATCGCCGATGGAACCGACATCCACGCCCAGCAACTTGAGCTTGGTCGACATGTCGGCACCGGTGAATTCGCCAGCGGCTTCACCCATCAGCAATGCCGCCAGGTTGCGCGCCATGCTGTAGCCCGGGGCGACCAGGCCGAACACGCTGCCGTTCCACGAGGCGCACTCGCCGATGGCAAAGATGCGTGGGTCGCTGCTGCGGCAATGGTTGTCGATCACCACGCCGCCACGCGCGGCGATGTCCAGGCCACAGGCACGGCCCAGGGCATCCTGCGGGCGGATACCCGCAGAGAACACGATCAGGTCGGTTTCCAGGTGCTCGCCGCCATCGAAGTTCATGCGGTAGCGGTAGTCTTCACCCGCACTGATCGACTGGGTGGCGCGCGACAGATGCACGCCAACGCCCAGCGCTTCGATCTGTGCCTTGAGCGCGGCACCGCCCTCGCCGTCCAGCTGCACCGGCATCAGCCGCGGGGCGAATTCCACCACGTGGGCTTCCAGGCCCAGCGACTTGAGGGCGTTGGCTGCTTCCAGGCCAAGCAGGCCACCACCCACTACCACGCCACGGCGGGCACTGGCTGCGGCAGCGCGGATGCCGTCGAGGTCGTCAAGGGTGCGGTAGACCAGGCGGGCATTGCCGCTGGAACCTTCGATCGGCGGCACGAAGGGGTAGGAACCTGTGGCCAGCACCAGCTGGTCGTAGCCATAGCGGCCCTCCGCGGTGACCACTTCGCCGCGCTCACGGTCGATTTCCAGCACCGCTTCCCCGAGGTGCAGGTGCACACCGTTGGTACCGTAGAAGTCCTGCTCGCACAGGGCCAGGGTTTCGGCACAGCTGCCGCCGAAGTACTCGGACAGGTGCACGCGGTCGTAGGCGCGTTGGCGCTCTTCGCCGAACACATGCACTTCGAAGCGCTGCAGGGCGCCGCGGCTGACCAGTTGTTCGACGCAATGGTGGCCGACCATGCCGTTGCCGACGATGACCAGTCGCTCTCGTTGCCCGCTGCTCGCTGTTGCCTTCATAAGCCGATCCTCGATCAAAAAAAAACGCCTGGAGCCGAAGCTCCAGGCGCCTTTGCCTGTATTCATCACGGTAGGGGGCCCGGGTTGATCGCCGTTGATCAGTGGGCTTTGTTGTAACTGGGATAAAGCAGGGAGTGTGCCAACCCTGTTTCCTGTACCGGCCTCTTCGCGGGCACGCCCGCTCCCACAGGGTTCTCCACGTTTATTCAGACCTGTGCAGTACCTGTGGGAGCGGGCCTGCCCGCGAAGAGGCCAGTACAGTAAATGCACATTCCAAGTGCATCACTCCCCATCTTGGAGCACATCAATACACATCCCGCCGATACCGCTTGGCCCTGCCCAGCGCTTCGACATAAGCCGCAGCCGCCGCTGCATCCATGCCGCCATGCTCGGCCACGATCGCCCGCAACGCCGCATCCACATCCTTGGCCATGCGCTGCGCATCGCCACACACATAGAAGTACGCCCCCGCCTCCAGCCACTGCCACAGCTGCGCGCCCTGCTCGAGCATGCGCTGCTGCACGTAGACCTTCTCGGCCTGGTCGCGTGAAAACGCCGTGTCCAGACGCAGGTGCCCTGCAGCCTGCCAGGCCTGCAGCTGCTCCTGGTAATAGAAATCGGTGGCCGCGTACTGCTCGCCGAAGAACAGCCAGTTGGCCCCTTTCGCCCCACGTGCCTCTCGTTCTTCGAGGAAGGCCCTGAACGGTGCAATACCGGTGCCGGGGCCGACCATGATCACCGGCACGCTGTCGTCCTCGGGCAGGCGAAAGTGCTTCGACACCTGCGGGAAGATGGCAACCTTCAGCGCCTGCGCACGGTCGGCAAGGAAGCTTGAACACACCCCTTTGCGCGCGCCATAGCGCACCGTGGACACGGTCAGGTGCACCTGCTGCGGGTGCGCCAGCGGGCTGGAGCTGATCGAGTACAGGCGCGGCTGCAAGGGCTTGAGCAGCTCCAGCCAGCTGGCCAGCGGCAGCTGCTGGGGGAAGGTGCGCAGCACATCGACCAGTTGCCGCCCCCACAACCAGTCCTGCAGCTCGGCCTTGCACTCGGGCTGCAGCAGGCGCTGCAGGTCCGGGGCATTGCCGGCGAAGGCCTGCAGCTGCTGCATGGTGACCTTGGCGATCTCCAGGTGCGCTTGCAGGGCTTCGGTCAGCGGCATGGCGGGATGGCCTTTCAGCTGAACCATGGTCTGGCCATCGAGCTGCATCAGCGCCAGCAGCTCGTCGACCAGGGCCGGACAGTTGCGCGGCCACACGCCCAAGGCATCACCGGCGGCATAGGTGAAGCCGCTGCCACTCAGGTCGAACACCAGTTGACGGGTTTCCTTGCTGGCACCCGGGCCGTTGAGCAGGCGGTTTTCCAGCAAGGTGGCAGCCCAGGGTTGCTGCTTGCCATAGGCCGCCACGGGCGCAGGCTCGGTGACCGGTTGCGGTGCAGCAGCGTTGCCTAGCGTGGGCAGCAGCGCATCCAGCCAGGCGGCGAAGGCGTCGTCGAAGTCCGGCTCGCAGTCCACCCGCTGCAGCAGGCGCCGCCCACCCAGCTCGGCCAGGCGTTGGTCGAGCTTGCGGCCAAAGCCGCAGAACTGGTCGTAACTGGAGTCGCCCAGGGCCAGCACGGCAAAAGGCAGTTCGGCGCAGTGGGCGCCCTCCTCGCCTTGCAAGGCTTGCCAGAATGCCGCTGCGCTGTCGGGCGCGTCGCCATCGCCAAAGGTGCTGGCGATCAGCACCACGCTGGCGGCGCCCTGCAGCTGGCGCGGGCTGACCGCTTCCATGCAACTGAGCTGCACGTCGAGGCCGGCACCGCGCAGGCGCTCGGCACAGCGTTCGGCCAACAGCTCGCCGTTGCCGGTTTGCGAAGCCCACAGCACCTGGTGCCGTGGTGCTATCAACGCTGCATCGGGCAGCACGGCCGGCTGGGCGAACAGCCCGGCCAGCAAGCCATCGACGAACAACCGGCGGTTGGCGGCCAGCGGCGCACTGGCCGGCAGGCAGGGCACGCCCTCGGCGCGAACCTGGTCCAGGCCCAGCAGGAAGCCTTGCAGGTAATGGCGCTCTTCCTCGGCCAGCACCGGAGCTGGCAGGGTGTCCAGGCCAAGCAGACGGGACAGGGTGGCGGTCGGCATGCGGGCAGGCTCCGGATTGGCAGTGTTCAGATCAAGGGCTTCGATGCGCTCACCGGCAACCCGCTCCAGGGTCACGGCACAATGCTTGAACGCCGGCTGCAGCGACAGCGGGTCGACCGCATCGCAGGTCACGGCGTTGATCGCCAGTTGCTCGCCGATCAGGTCATTCCAGTGGAACGGGGCAAAGCAGTTGCCAGGCATGACCCGGTCGCTGATTCGCGCGGGCAGCACGGCCTGCCCGCGGCGCGAGCGAATGGCCACCTGGTCCTTTTCGGCAATGCCCAGCCGGGCAGCATCGTCGCGGTGGATTTCCACGAAGGGTCCGGGCTCCAGCTTGTTCAGCGCCGGTACCTTGCCGGTCTTGGTCAGGGTGTGCCACTGGTGCTGCACGCGGCCGGTATTCAGCACCATGGGGTAATCGGCATCCGGCAGCTCCGCCGCCGGCAACCAGGGCCGGGCGAAGAAGCGGGCCTTGCCGCTGGCGGTCGGGAAGGCCAACACCGGGCACTCGCCCTGGGCATCGTGCAACAGCGTCTGGCTGCTGCCGTCGTTGCGATAGCGCAGCGAGCTGCGCGGGTTGTCGCGGCCCGGGGCGCAGGGCCACTGGTGCGGCTGCTCGCGCAGTTCGGCATAGCCGATGCCCCGCAGGTCGTAGCCGGTGCTTGGGTTGTGAAAGCGGCGGATCTCCTCGTATACCGCCTCGGCATCGGGGTAGTCGAAGGCGTCGGCATAGCCCATGGCACAGGCGACCCGGGCGATGATCTGCCAGTCTGGCAGGCTCTGCCCGGGCGGTTCGACGGCACGTGGCATGAGGGTGAGGTTGCGCTCGCTGTTGATCATCACGCCCTCGCCTTCGGCCCACAGCGCAGCCGGTAGCAGGATGTCGGCGTAGCGGTTGGTCTCGGTGTCGAGGAAGGCATCCTGGGTAATCACCAGTTCGGCCTGGCGCAGGCCGTCGATCACCTGCTGGCGGTTGGCGACACTGGCCACCGGGTTGCTGCAGATGACCCAGCAGGCCTTTACCACGCCGCTTTTCATCTGCTCGAACAGCGCCACCGTGCCCTCGCCGCCTTCGCTGCGCAGGCTGCCCGGGGCCAGTTGCCACTGCTGCTCGACGAAGGCGCGGTCTTGCGCTACCAGCGCCGAGCGCTGGCCTGGCAGGCCGGGGCCCATGTAGCCCATCTCGCGGCCGCCCATGGCATTGGGTTGGCCGGTCAGCGAGAACGGCCCACTGCCGGGGCGGCAGATGGCGCCCGTGGCCAGGTGCAGGTTGCAGATCGCATTGGTGTGCCAGGTGCCGTGGATGCTCTGGTTCAGGCCCATGGTCCAGCAGCTCATCCAGTTGCTGGCGCTGCCGATCCATTCGGCGGCCTTGATGATGTCGGCCTCGGCCAGCCCGGTGATGGCGGCCACCCGGTCAGGGGTGTAGTCATCGAGAAAGGCCGGCAGTTCGTCCCAGCCTTCGGTGTGGCGGGCGATGAAGTCGGGGTCGGTGTGGCCGTTACGCAGGAGCAGGTGCAGCAGGCCATTGAGCAAGGCCATGTCGCTGCCGGGGCGCACCTGCAGGAACAGGTCGGCCTTGTCGGCGGTGGCGCTGCGCCGCGGGTCGACGACGATCAGCTTGGCACCCGCCTTGACCCGGTCGAGCAGGCGCAGGAACAGGATCGGGTGACAGTCGGCCATGTTGGCGCCGATCACCAGGAATACGTCGGCGTGCTCGAAGTCCTGGTAGCTGCCGGGCGGGCCATCGGCACCGAGCGACAGCTTGTATCCGCTGCCGGCACTGGCCATGCACAGGCGCGAGTTGGACTCGATGTGGCGGGTGCGGATAAAGCCCTTGGCCAGCTTGTTGGCCAGGTACTGGGCCTCCAGCGACATCTGCCCGGACACGTACAGCGCCACGGCGTCGGGGCCGTGCTGGTCGATGATGCCGCGCAGGCGCGTAGCGGCGGCGGCAATGGCCTGGTCGATGCCGGTACGCGCTGGCTGCTGGCTGCGCTGCTGGCGCACATAGGCATCCTCCATGCGCCCGGCGGCGGTCAGCGGCAGGTGTGCGGTGAGGCCTTTGGTGCACAGGCGGCCGAAGTTGCTGGGGTGCTGCTTGTCGCCGCTGATCTTGCCGACCTTGCCATCGGCGACGCTCATGACGATGCCGCAACCGACGCCGCAGTAGGGGCAGACGCTGCGCACTTCGCTGTTGGCCATGGGCGGGCTCCTGTAGGGAACGCAAAAAGGCGCCGGCTGCCCCTGCTTGCTGGGCAAGCGGGGCAACACGGCGCCTTTGTCGTGAAGTTTTGTGGGCTGTCGACGTTGATAGCCCTGGATGGAGGTGAAACAGCAATTTATGGGCCAGCTGTGCCGCCCCTTTCGCGGGCATGCCCGCTCCCACAGGGATATCACAAGGCCTGAGGGCGGTGCTGTACCTGTGGGAGCGGGCGTGCCCGCGAAGAGGCCGGTACAGGCTGTGCACCATGCGATGGCACCCCCACACCCCATGGCGCTATGCTGGGGCACATTCCAGCACGAGCCACTGCACTCCCCCCATGTCCCAGGTGATTATCAAGACCCCCGCCCAACTCGACCTGATGCGCCGCGCCGGCCAGCTGCTTGCCCAGGTGTTCGCCGACCTCGACAGCTTCATCCGCCCTGGCGTGACCACCATGCAGATCAACGACCGCGCCGAGGCGTTCATCATCGACACGCTCAAGGCCCGCCCGGCGAGCAAGGGCCAGTACGGTTTCCCCTATTCGCTCAACACCTCGGTGGACCATGTGGTGTGCCATGGCATGCCCAAGGTCGATGAAGTGCTGAAGGAAGGCTCGATCATCAACGTCGACATCACCCTGGAACAAGGCGGCTATATCGCCGACTCGTCAAAGATGTACAGCATCGGGCCGATCAGCGATGAGGCGCAGCGCCTGGTCGACACCACCTATGACGCGCTATGGAAAGGCATCGAACAGGTACGCCCCGGGGCTACGCTGGGTGATATCGGCCATGCCATCCAGACCCATGCCGAAGCGGCGGGCTACAGCGTCGTACGTGAGTATTGCGGGCATGGCATTGGCCAACAGATGCATGAAGGGCCCGAGGTGCTGCACATTGGCCAGCGCGGGATGGGCCTGAAGTTGAAGCCGGGGATGGTGTTTACCATCGAACCGATGATCAACCAGGGCGGACGCGGGACGCGCACGCTGAAGGATGGCTGGACGGTGATTACCCGCGACCACAGCTTGTCGGCGCAGTGGGAGCATACGGTGGCGGTGACCGAGGAGGGGGTTGAGGTGCTCACCTTACGGGAAGAAGAGCGTCGCCGCTGAGATTGCCGGGGCTGCGTTGCAGCCCATTCGCCGGCAAGCCAGCTCCCACAGGGATAGCGTAGGGCTTGAGATCAATGCGGTCGAGGTGGGAGCTGGCTTGCCGGCGATGAGGCCCTGACAGGCAATACAAGATAGTTTTTTGCCAAAGGCAGAAACAAAAAAAGCGACCCTAAGGTCGCTTTCTCTGTTACTTCCGGGTGTTCAGTAGGCCCTGGAAGTGGAATATGGCGCAGCGGACGGGACTCGAACCCGCGACCCCCGGCGTGACAGGCCGGTATTCTAACCGACTGAACTACCGCTGCGCTAAACATCGAGTGGTGGGTGATGACGGGATCGAACCGCCGACCCTCTGCTTGTAAGGCAGATGCTCTCCCGGCTGAGCTAATCACCCATGTCTCTCGGTGTGGCGCGCATTCTACGGGCGACTTGGCGCTCTGGCAAGCACTTATCGAACTTTTTGCAAAATTCGCGAAAACACCAAATCGCAGGCACAAAAAAAGCGACCCTGAGGTCGCTTTCTCTGTTACTTCCGGGTGTTCAGTAGGCCCTGGAAGTGAAATATGGCGCAGCGGACGGGACTCGAACCCGCGACCCCCGGCGTGACAGGCCGGTATTCTAACCGACTGAACTACCGCTGCGCTAAACATCGAGTGGTGGGTGATGACGGGATCGAACCGCCGACCCTCTGCTTGTAAGGCAGATGCTCTCCCGGCTGAGCTAATCACCCTTCGTCTCGGTGTGGCGCGCATTCTACGGACGGCCCCGTACCCTGGCAAGCACTTTTTTAACTTTTTTCAAAAAAAACCTCAGGCCTTTCAAAGACCTAGCGTTGCCACGTGCATCTTTACATTCAGCTACAGCTACTGGCACTCCGACAGGGTTGGCCTGAGAGCACCGCTCGGAGAATAATGCCCGCCTTATGCATTAAGGAGAGATTGCCCCTCATGTGGTTCAAGAACCTGCTGACCTACCGCCTGACCCAGGAAGTCCCGTTCGAGCCTGAAGCGCTGGAAGCGGCCCTGGCCAGCAAGCCGGCCCGCCCCTGCGCCAGCCAGGAGCTGACCACCTATGGTTTCGTCGCGCCATTCGGCAAGGGCGAAGACGCTCCCCTGGTGCATGTCAGTGGCGAGTACCTGCTGATTGCCGCGCGCAAGGAAGAACGCATCCTGCCCAGCAGCGTGGTCAACGATGCGGTGAAGGAAAAGGTCGAAGAGATCGAGACCGAGCAGATGCGCAAGGTCTATAAAAAGGAACGCGACCAGATCAAGGACGAGATCATCCAGGCCTTCCTGCCGCGCGCGTTCATCCGCCGCTCGATGATCTTCGCGGCCATTGCCCCGCGCCTGGGCGTGATCCTGGTCAACTCGGCCAGCGCCAAGCGTGCCGAAGACCTGCTGTCGACCCTGCGTGAAGTGATGGGCTCGCTGCCGGTGCGCCCGGCCACCGTGAAAATCGCACCGGTTGCCACCATGACCGAGTGGGTCAAGTCGCAGCAAGCTGCCGAAGGCTTCTATGTGCTGGACGAGTGCGAACTGCGCGACACCGCCGAAGATGGCGGTATCGTGCGCTGCAAGCGCCAGGACCTGACCGGCGAGGAAATCCAGCTGCACCTGAGCACTGGCAAGGTGGTTACCCAGCTGGCCCTGGCCTGGCAGGACAAGCTGTCGTTCATTCTGGATGACAAGATGGTGATCAAGCGCCTGAAGTTCGAAGAGCTGCTGCAGGAGCAGGCCGAACAGGATGGTGGCGATGAGGCTGCGCAGCAGTTCGATGCCAGCTTCCAGCTGATGATGATGACTTTTGCCGAATTCCTGCCGGTGCTGTTCGAAGCGCTGGGTGGGGAAGAGATTCCGCAAGGGGTCTGACTGGTTTTGAAATGCCGGTGCTGGCCTGGGAGATATCCTCAGACAGTACTGGCCTCTTCGCGGGCTTGCCCGCTCCCACAGGTACACCACAGCTTCTGAGTACTGTGGTGTACCTGTGGGAGCGGGCAAGCCCGCGAAAGGGCCAGTGAAATTCTTGAAGCCATAAAACAGAAAAGGAATTGCCCCCATGCGTGCCCTCGCCACCCTCAGCCGCTTCGTCGGCAATACCTTCGCCCTGTGGGTGCTGGTGTTCGCCGTGCTGGCCTTCCTGCAACCGCAATGGTTCATCGCCCTGAAGGTGGCCATCGTGCCGCTGCTGGGCCTGGTGATGTTCGGCATGGGCCTCACCCTCAAGCTCGATGACTTCGCCGCCCTCGCCCGCCAGCCCTGGCGGGTGATGCTGGGTGTGGTCGCGCACTTCGTGATCATGCCGGGCATGGCCTGGCTGCTGTGCCAGCTGTTCCACCTGCCGCCGGAAATCGCCGTGGGCGTGATCCTGGTTGGCTGCTGCCCGAGCGGCACGGCGTCGAACGTGATGGTCTGGCTGTCCCGTGGCGACCTGGCGCTGGCGGTGGCGATCGCTGCGGTGACCACCCTGCTCGCCCCGCTGCTGACCCCGGCGCTGATCTGGTTCCTGGCCTCGGCCTGGCTGCCGGTGTCCTTCATGGACATGTTCTGGTCGATCCTGCAGCTGGTGATGCTGCCGATCGTGCTCGGCGTGCTGGCCCAGCGGCTGCTTGGCGCGCGGGTGCAGGCGGCGGTGCAGGTGCTGCCGCTGGTGTCGGTGGTGAGTATCGTGATGATCGTGTGCGCGGTGGTGGCGGCCAGCCAGGCGAAGATCGCCGAGTCGGGGCTGCTGATCATGGCGGTGGTGATATTGCACAACAGCTTCGGCTACTTGCTGGGGTACCTGACCGGCAGGCTGTGCAAGCTGCCACTGGCACAGCGCAAGTCGCTGGCGCTGGAGGTGGGCATGCAGAACTCCGGGCTGGGCGCGGCACTGGCAGCGGCGCATTTTTCGCCGCTGGCTGCGGTGCCGAGTGCGTTGTTCAGCGTTTGGCACAATATTTCCGGGGCGCTGCTGTCGACCTGGTTCCGGCGCATGGGGGAGCCTGTGGCAGAAGCAGAAGGTGGGGAGCCGGCCAGGCATTGATGTTGCCTGCACTGGCCCTTTCGCGGGCACGCCCGCTCCCACAGAGATCTCCACAATCTTCAGACCTGTGCAGTACCTGTGGGAGCGGGCGTGCCCGCGAAAGGGCCGGTACAGGCTTGCCCCTAGGGCTGCAGGTGTGCACCATGTATCCACTGTGAGGACGACCTCACGACGCACCGCGTGACCATTCCGGGGACGGCCCCATCATTCACAACGATGGAGACGCACCATGTCCTGGATCATCCTGTTCTTCGCCGGCCTGTTCGAGGTCGGCTGGGCCGTCGGCCTGAAATACACCGACGGCTTCAGCAAGCCACTGCCCACCGTCCTCACCGTCGCCGCCATGGCCATCAGCCTGGGCCTGCTGGGCCTGGCCATGAAAGAGCTGCCGCTGGGCACCGCCTATGCCATCTGGACCGGCGTCGGCGCCGTCGGCACGGTGATGGCCGGCATCATCCTGTTCGGCGAGTCCATGGCCCTGGTACGCCTGGTCAGCGTGGCGCTGATCATTACCGGCCTGGTCGGCCTGAAAGTCAGCGCCAGCTGACACCCTCCCCTAGCGCAGGTTGCCGCGCAGGCGGCTGACCTGCTCACGCAAGGCTTCTGGCTGCGCCGCCTCCACCGGGATGGCGGCGCCTGCCACGATGGTCACCCGCGACCACAGGCGCTTGAAAAAGCCCTTGGCCGGGTCACGGCTGAAGAAGCTGCCCCACAGCCCCTGCAAGGCCAACGGAATGACCGGCACCGGGGTTTCTTCGAGGATGCGGTTGACGCCTCCCTTGAACACATCGATTTCGCCATCCCCGGTCAGCTTGCCTTCAGGGAAGATGCATACCAGCTCGCCATCGGCCAGGTACTCGGCAATGCGCGCGAAAGCACGTTCGTAGATGGCCAGGTCTTCGTTGCGCCCGGCAATCGGGATGGCGCCTGCGGTGCGGAACACGAAGTTGAGTACCGGCAGGTTGTAGATCTTGTAGTACATGACGAAGCGGATCGGCCGGCGGATCGCCCCGCCCAGCAGCAGCGCATCGACGAACGACACGTGGTTGCACACCAGCAGCGCCGCGCCTTCGTCGGGGATGCGTTCGAGGTCGCGGTGCTGCACACGGTACATCGAATGGCTGAGCAGCCAGATCAGGAAGCGCATGGTGAACTCGGGCACGATCCTGAAGATATAGGCGTTGACCGCGATATTGAGCAGCGACACCACCAGGAACAGCTGCGGGATGGTCAGCTCGGCCAGGCCCAGCAGGATGATGGTGAGCACTGCCGACACCACCATGAACAGGGCATTGAGGATGTTGTTGGCAGCGATCACCCGGGCGCGCTGGTCTTCGGCGGTGCGGGCCTGGATCAGCGCATACAGCGGTACGATGTAGAAGCCGCCGAACACCCCAAGGCCGACGATCGACAGCAGGATCCACCAGGCCTGGCCCATGCCCAACAGCGCCAGCCAGTCGTGCGGTGCCGCCGCAGCCGGTACATCGCCGGAGTGCCACCACCAAAGCAGGCCGAACAGGCTCAGGCCGAACGAGCCGAACGGCACCAGGCCGATTTCCACCTTGCGCCCGCTCAGCCGCTCGCACAGCAGCGAACCCAGGGCGATCCCCACCGAGAACAGGGTCAGCACCAGTGTCACCACCGTGCCATCACCGTGCAGCCAGTCCTTGGCGTAGGCCGGGATCTGCGTGAGGTAGATGGCACCGACGAACCAGAACCACGAGTTGCCGACGATCGAGCGCGACACCGCCGGCGGCTGCCCCAGGCCCATGCGCAGGATCGCCCACGACTGCCTGAAGATGTTCCAGTCCAGCGGCATTTGCGGCGAAGCGGCAGCGGCCCGCGGGATCCAGCGGCTGGCCAGGTAACCGAGCACGGCGGTGCCGACCACGCCACCAGCCACCACGGTGGCATAGCTGTCAGCCGACATCATCACCCCGGCGCCGATGGTGCCGGCGAGGATGGCCAGGAAGGTACCGGTTTCCACCAGCCCGTTGCCGCCGACCAGTTCTTCCTCGCGCAGGGCCTGCGGCAGGATCGAGTACTTCACCGGGCCGAACAGCGCCGAGTGGGTCCCCATGCCGAACAGCGTCACCAGCATCAGCGCCAGGTGGTTGGTGATGAAGCCGAGCGCGCCTACCGCCATGATCGCGATCTCGGCCAGTTTGATGGCCCGGATCAGCGCATCCTTGGCGAACTTCTCGCCAAACTGCCCACCCAGCGCCGAAAACAGGAAGAACGGCAGGATGAACAGCAGGGCGCACAGGTTGACCCAGATCGAACGGTCACCGTCGCCCAGGCTGAGCTTGAACAGGATCGCCAGGATGAGCGACTGCTTGAACAGGTTGTCGTTGAAGGCACCCAGCGACTGGGTGATGAAAAACGGCAGGAAACGCCGCTTGCCGAGCAAGGTGAATTGCGAAGAGTGACTCATCGTCCTTGGTCCTGAGGGCTTTTCAATTGGAGGCGCGCCGGGCGCGACAAGCCACAAATCTGCATGGGAAATGCACTGACTGGCAAGCGCGGTGATTCTGTAGCAAGCCTGTCCCGGCCTCATCGCCGGCAAGCCGGCTCCCACAGGTACCGCACATGGCTTGAGATCAATGCGGTCGAGGTGGGAGCTGGCTTGCCGGCGATGGGCTGCAGAGCAGCCCCCATTTGTCATATGCTCCGATTCGGCTATTCCACAACAAGGACGTGGCAATGCTCGCCGCCATCAAACGCTACCCGCACACTGTGCGCCTGCTGCTCACCACCACCTTCACCCTCACCGTCGCCCGTGCCCTTACCCTGCCCTACCTGGTGGTGTACCTGGCCGACAACTTCCAGCTGCCGATCAGCCAGATCGGCCTGCTGATCGGTGGCGCGCTGATCATCGCCTCGCTGCTGAGCCTGTATGGCGGCCATCTGGTGGATACCTTGCGCAACCACACACTGGTCAGCGCCAGCACCCTGCTGTTTGCCTTGGCCTTCGTCGGCGCGGTCGCCAGCAACTCGGCGCTGCTGTTCTTTCTCTGCCTGGTACTGATCAACCTGGCCCTGGCAGTGGTCGACATCGCCGCCAAGGCGGGCTTCTGCGCCTTGCTGCCGGTGGAGGAACGGGCCGAAGTGTTCGCCATCAAGTACACCCTCAGCAACGTCGGCTACGCCGCCGGCCCGCTGCTGGGCGTGGCCATGCTGGAGCTGAACGACCATATGCCGTTCATCGCCTCCGCCCTGCTCGGCCTGGGTATGTGCCTGGCCTACTGGCGCCTGGGGGACCGCGGCCTGCAGGCCAGTGTGCCGGACAAATCCGGGGTCGGCTTTGGCCAGGTGGCGCTGGGGCTGGCCCGTGACCGGCGGCTGGTATGCTTCACCCTGGGCGGGGTGCTGAGCGCGGTGGTATTCGGCCAGTTCACCGCCTACCTGTCACAGTACCTGGTGGTGACCAGCAGCCCGGCCGAGGCGGCGCGCCTGATCGGTTACCTGGTGACCACCAACGCGGTGACGGTGATTGCCCTGCAGTACCTGATCGGCCGCCGCATCAGCCGTCAGCGCCTGATGCCCTGGCTGCTGGCCGGCATGGGCCTGTTCATCGCCGGGCTGCTGGGCTTTGCCCTGGCCGGTTCGGCGCTGGCGTGGTGCCTGGCGATGCTGGTGTTCACCCTGGGCGAGATCATCGTGATCCCGGCCGAGTACATGTTCATCGACCTGATCGCACCGGAGCACTTGCGTGGGGTGTATTACGGTGCGCAGAACCTGTCCAACCTCGGTGCGGCGCTGGGGCCGGTGATGGTGGGGTTTGCCCTGGTGCATCTGTGGCCGGGGGCGATCTTCTACCTGCTGGTGTTGTCGGTGATACTGGCGGGGGTGTTTTATTGGCTGGGTACCCGCAGTAATTGATGTTGGCTGTACTGGCCTCTTCGCGGGCTTGCCCGCTCCCACAGGGATATCACATGCCTTGAGGGCAGCGCCGTACCTGTGGGAGCGGGCAAGCCCGCGAAGAGGCCAGTACAGGATGCCCCCTGCGACCACCTGCCACTGCGACCATCGTCTGCGCTGACGAAGCGGCACCTGCGTGCCAGACTGATTGATCGGGACCGCGTTATCTTTTTGCTTCGGAGTCTTCATGTCGTTGTCCAGCGGGCTGATCGCCGTGGTCGCCCTGGCCTATATGGCCATCATGTTCGCCATCGCCTTCTACGGCGACCGCCGCAGCACGCCGTTGCCGCCGAAGCTGCGTGCCTGGGTGTACAGCCTGTCGCTGGCCGTGTACTGCACCAGCTGGACCTTTTTCGGCGCGGTCGGCCAGGCCGCCGAACAGCTCTGGGCATTCCTGCCGATCTACCTGGGCCCGGTGCTGCTGCTGATCTTCGCGCCCTGGGTGCTGCAGAAGATGGTGCTGATCAGCAAGCAACAGAACATCACCTCGATCGCCGACTTCATCGCCGCGCGCTACGGCAAGTCGCAGTCCCTGGCGGTGGTCGTTGCGCTGATCTGCCTGGTCGGCGTGCTGCCGTACATCGCCTTGCAGCTCAAGGGCATCGTGCTGGGGGTGAACCTGCTGATCGGCGCCAATGCCGACGCCACCGGCACCCGCGTGCAGGACACCGCGCTGGTGGTGTCGCTGGTACTGGCGCTGTTCGCCATCGTCTTCGGTACCCGCAGCCTGGACGTGACCGAACACCACCGTGGCATGGTCCTGGCGATTGCCTTCGAATCGCTGATCAAGCTGCTGGCCTTCCTCGCCGTGGGCATCTTCATCGTCTTCAACCTGTATGACGGCTTCGACGACCTGTTCAGCCAGGCCCGCCAGTCGATCCACCTGCAGGACTATTGGCAGGAAACCATCAACTGGCCGTCGATGGTGGTGCAGACCGCCGTGGCGATGATGGCGATCATCTGCCTGCCACGGCAGTTCCACGTCACCGTGGTGGAGAACATCGAACCCCAGGACATGCGCCTGGCGCGCTGGGTATTCCCGATGTACCTGGCGCTGGCCGCGCTGTTCGTGGTGCCGATCGCCCTGGCCGGGCAGATGCTGCTGCCGGGCACTGTGATCTCCGATTCGTTCGTCATCAGCCTGCCGCTGGCCGAGGCACACCCGAGCCTGGCCCTGCTGGCATTCATCGGTGGTGCCTCGGCGGCCACCGGCATGGTCATCGTTGAGGCCGTGGCGCTGTCGACCATGGTCTCCAACGACATGCTGCTGCCCTGGCTGCTACGCCGTACCAACGCCGAGCGGCCGTTCGAGGCGTTCCGCCACTGGATGCTCTCTGTACGCCGGGTGACCATCGTGGTGATCCTGCTGCTGGCGTATGTCAGCTACCGCCTGCTGGGCTCCACCGCCAGCCTGGCGACCATCGGCCAGATCGCCTTCGCCGCCGTGACCCAGCTGACCCCGGCCATGCTCGGTGCACTGTACTGGAAGCAGGCCAACCGCCGCGGCGTGTTCGCTGGCCTGGCCGCAGGTATTTTCCTGTGGTTCTACACCCTGGTGCTGCCGATTGCCGCGCACAGCGTGGGCTGGTCGCTGCAGCTGTTCCCAGGGTTGGCGTGGCTGCACGGCAACCCGCTGAACCTGCCGATCAGCCCGCTGACCCAGGGCGTGGTGCTGTCGCTGGCGGGCAACTTCACCCTGTTCGCCTGGGTCTCGGTGCTGTCGCGCACGCGGGTTTCCGAGCATTGGCAGGCCGGCCGCTTCATCGGCCAGCAGACCAGCGCCAGGCCCAGCAGCAAGCCGCTGCTGGCGGTGCAGATCGACGACCTGCTGACCCTGGCCTCGCGCTTTGTCGGCGAAGAACGCGCCCGGCAGAGCTTCATCCGCTTCGCCTACCGCCAGGGCAAGGGCTTCAACCCCAACCAGAACGCCGACGGCGACTGGATCGAACACACCGAACGCCTGCTGGCCGGCGTGCTCGGCACCTCGTCGACCCGCGCCGTGGTCAAGGCCGCCATCGAAGGCCGCGACATGCAGCTGGAAGACGTGGTGCGTATTGCCGACGAAGCCAGTGAGGTGCTGCAGTTCAACCGCGCCCTGCTGCAAGGGGCCATCGAGAACATCAACCAGGGCATCAGCGTGGTCGACCAGAACCTGCACCTGGTGGCCTGGAACCGCCGTTACCTGGAACTGTTCAACTACCCCGACGGGCTGATCAGCGTGGGTCGGCCGATCGCCGACATCATCCGCTACAACGCCGAGCGTGGCCTGTGCGGCCCGGGCGAGGCGCAGGTGCACGTGGCGCGGCGCCTGCACTGGATGCGCCAGGGCCGTGCGCACTCCTCCGAGCGCCTGTTCCCCAATGGCCGAGTGATCGAACTGATCGGCAACCCGATGCCGGGTGGCGGTTTCGTCATGAGCTTCACCGACATCACCCCGTTCCGCGAGGCCGAGCAGGCCCTGCGCGATGCCAACGAAGGCCTGGAGCAACGGGTGGCGGAACGCACCCAAGAGCTGTCGCAACTGAACCAGGCGTTGTCCGAAGCCAAGAGCCGTGCCGAAGCGGTGAGCCAGTCCAAGACCCGCTTCCTGGCTGCGGTCAGCCATGACCTGATGCAGCCGCTGAACGCCGCCCGGCTGTTCTCCGCCGCCTTGTCGCAGCAGGCCGAGGGCATGAACGAAGAGGCCCGGCAACTGGTGCAGCACATGGACAGCTCGCTGCGCTCGGCCGAAGAGCTGATCAGCGACCTGCTGGACATCTCGCGCCTGGAAAACGGCAAGATCACCCCGGATGCCAAGCCCTTTGCCCTCAACGAGCTGTTCGATACCCTGGGTGCCGAATTCAAGGTGCTGGCCGCCGAGAAGGGCCTGGAGTTCCGCCTGCGCGGCAGCCGCCTGCGGGTGGACAGCGACATGAAGCTGCTGCGCCGGGTGCTGCAGAACTTCCTGACCAATGCCCTGCGCTATGGCAAGAGCCCGATCCTGCTGGGCGCACGGCGCCAGGGTGAACAGTTGTGGCTTGAGGTGTGGGACCGCGGCCCGGGCATCGCCGACGACAAGCTGCAGGTGATCTTCCAGGAGTTCAAGCGCCTGGACAGCCACCAGACCCGCGCCGAGAAGGGCCTGGGCCTGGGCCTGGCGATCGCCGACGGCCTGTGCCGGGTGCTGGGGCACAAGCTGGAAGTGCGCTCGTGGCCGGGCAAGGGCACGGTGTTCCGCGTCAGCGTACCGATTGCCCGCCAGGCCGCCCCGGCGCCCACCGCCCCGGTGGAACAGGGCGGCCAGCCACTGGCCGGGCTGCAGGTACTGTGCGTGGACAACGAAGACAGCATCCTGATCGGCATGAACAGCCTGCTCAGCCGCTGGGGTTGCCAGGTGTGGACCGCGCGCAACCGCGCCGAATGCGAAGCCCTGCTGACCAAGGGCATGCGCCCGCACCTGGCGCTGGTGGACTACCACCTGGACGACGGCGAGACTGGTACCGGGCTGATGGGCTGGCTACGTGCGCGCCTGGGTGAGCCGGTGCCGGGCGTGGTGATCAGCGCCGACGGCAGCAAGGAAACCATCGCCATGGTGCATGCCTCTGGCCTGGACTACCTGGCCAAGCCGGTCAAGCCGGCGGCCCTGCGCGCCATGCTCAATCGCCATCTGAGCCTGGTTCAGTAAGCGCTTCGTCCGGCAACGCCTCGTCGGACAGCGCCCGCTCCAGCAGGTCGGCCGGCAGGCTCTTGCTGGCGCGGGCGCCCAGCAGCTTCAGCTGTTCGCTGCGGCTGACCAGGTTGCCGCGCCCTTCGCACAGCTTGTTGCGCGCGGCGGCATAGGCCTTGTCCACCTGCTGCAGGCGGCTGCCCAACTCGTCCAGGTCCTGGATGAACAGCACGAACTTGTCGTACAGCCAGCCGGCGCGCTCGGCGATCTCGCGAGCGTTCTGGCCCTGGCGTTCCTGCTTCCACAGGCTGTCGATCACCCGCAAGGTGGCCAGCAAGGTGGTCGGGCTGACGATCACGATCTGCCGATCGAAGGCCTCCTGGAACAGGTTCGGCTCCGCCTGCAGGGCTGCCGAGAAGGCGGCCTCGATCGGCACGAACAGCAGCACGAAATCCAGGCTGTGCAGGCCTTCGAGGCGGTTGTAGTCCTTGCTCGACAGGCCTTTGACGTGGCTGCGCAGCGACTGCACATGCTGCTTGAGCGCGGCCTCGTCGTTGCCGGCGACGAACTGCTGGTAGGCGGTGAGGCTGACCTTGGCATCCACCACTACCTGCTTGTCGCCGGGCAGCATGATCAGCACATCAGGCTGGAAGCGCTCGCCATCTGCGCTCTTGAGGCTGACCTGGGTCTGGTATTCACGGCCCTTTTCCAGGCCGGCATGCTCCAGTACCCGTTCGAGGATCAGCTCACCCCAGTTGCCCTGGGTTTTCTGGCCCTTCAGCGCCTGGGTAAGGTTGGTGGCTTCGTCGGACAGGCGCAGGTTCAGTTGCTGCAGGCGCTCCAGCTCCTTGCCCAGCGAGAAGCGCTCGCGGGCTTCCTGCTGGTAGCTCTCCTCCACGCGTTTTTCGAAAGCCTGGATGCGTTCCTTGAGCGGGTCGAGCAACTGGCCGAGATGCTGCTGGCTGGTCTGGGCGAAGCGCTGCTCGCGCTCGTCGAAGATCTTGGTAGCCATGTCGGCGAACTGGGCACGCAGGGTGTCGCGGGCTTCCTGCAGGTCTTCCAGGCGCTGCTGGTGGCTTTCCTGCTGCTCGCGCAGTTCGGCGTCCAGGCGTGCGGTCTGGGCCTCCAGGCGGCGCAGTTCGGCTTCGCGGTTGGCACGCTCGAGGTTCCAGGCGTGGGCGGCGTCACGGGCGTTGTCGCGCTCGATCTGCAGCAGTTCCAGCTCACGCCCCTGGGCGGCCAGCTGGGTCTGCTTGACGGTGTTGGCTTCGCTGAGGTCGCTGACCTCGTCGCGGCTGGCATCCAGTTGCGCCTGCAGGCCGGCCAGGGCCAGCTGGGCAGCATTGAGGCGCTCTTCGAGCAAGGCCTGCTCGCCTTGCCGCGCACCCTGGCGGCGCTGCACCTGCATGACCCAACCCAGGCAAGGTAATGCACCTGCCACCAAGCCCAGCAGAATGCTGGCCAGATCCACTGTCATGCTTACCCCGAATGATCCTGGACGAATGCATCGCAGCTTATCAGCCTGAGCGGTGTGTTGCCTGTTCCGGCCTCTTCGCGGGTAAACCCGCTCCCACAGGGATTGCACAGTATCCGAGGTATAGCTATTCCTGTGGGAGCGGGTTTACCCGCGAAGAGGCCAGTGCTGGCAACACACCTCAGGCATGGAACCACTGCATCAAAAGCCGCCGCGCTTCCTGCGACCCCTGCCCCGCCGCCAGCTCCAGCCAGTACCGCGCCTGCTCCGGCTCGCTGTGCTGGCACAGCCGCGCATACTCCAGCTGCGCCCGCCGATCACCGGCGCGGGCTGCCTGGCGCAGCAGTTCATGGCCAATACGACGGTCACGGGCATTGCCGCAATCGCGGCACAACATCTGCCCCAGGCGGCTTTGCGCCACGACCACGCCCTGGCGCGCTGGCTGTTTCAACAGGCGCCCGGCCAGGTGCTTGACCTGCGGCTTGTCACCCAGGCGCGGGTTGTCGAGCAGCCACAAGGCCACTTTGAGAGAGAAACGTTTTGGGGGAGGCGCAGGCGTCGATGCAGCGGGGCTGGCGAGGGGTTTACCGCGAAACTTCATGAGCAACAGGTTTGGCAACTCGAAAGGCGCGCCACTCTACCCTTTTTCTTGCGCCTTGGCCTTTCGATTTCCGGAGGATTGAAAAAAATTTTCAATGATCTTTTCTTGACGTTTTCAAGTGGATGACCAACAGGTCTCCCGGAGCATGTCGATTGTCGGACAGTTCAATGTATTGCTGGCACGCCCGTCCTAGAGCAAGCGCTCGGGACAATCCACAGTTCCTGTGGATAACTCGGTGGACAACCCCCTCCCATCCCCCGCAAACCCCCATGAATTGGGGCTTTCGCTCAAACTGACGATTTTTTCACCAGCTAAAAATAGTGTTTTTTTTCATTGACTTAACCGCCCAGTCAAGGCATTGGCGAGGCTGTCGTGGCGTGTTGCCAGGCAGTTGCAAGCGATGCTCCGAATGTGAACAAGTGCACCATAAACCTTCATTTGAGTGCACGAAATCGGTACATCAGCCCGGATGCGGGCCTTTTGCCCCCTCTTCCCAGCAGGGCAAATACGCGCCATACTGCTCGGCTCACCTGAACAAACATGAAATGCTTGCCAAGCGCCTGTATTTCCGCTAAGGTGCGCCTCGTTAGTACCAAGCTGAAAGTCAATTCTGGCCTCAAGCGTCCTTGCAGACCCGCTCCTCCCAAGGGTGGCGCTGCTGAAACCAGGACAGGCCCATTCGATGATTCACTCGCCAGCCACGCGCTGTTCAAGCACGAATCACGTGACAGATTGATCAGGATCCCACACCGACGGCCTAGAACCTTGGCCCCGGCGTGCTGCCTGCCTTCTGAAGTACCTACCAGTCAGCCCATGCGCCCACATTTGATTGCGCTCCCTCTGGCTGCCCTGTTCCAGTCAGGTTCGTTCGTCCCTTAATAAAGGCGTCACTGGAACGTTTCTATCATGCACGGATCATAACCCCGTGTTTAAAGCAGGAACCTCCAACAATATGCAAACTCATCATCAGATTCAGGCTGCCATTGGCACCCTCTCCCAGGCCTTCTCGCCGTTGAAGTGCCTTATCGTTGCCCCTCGCAAGGGCAGCTTCAGCTTTACCCTGGTAGACGAACACGGCGTCGCCTGCCACACCGAGCGCCTGTACCCCGAACAGTACAGCCGCAGTGAACCGCTGCAGGCGGTCATCGCCCGAACCCGCCAGTCGCTCACCGCGTGAGCGGCGAATACTGCGGTATTCAAGCGCTGAATCATCCCATCGCAAGCCTGCCTGAACGTTCGTGGCGTAATTGCCTTAAGGCATATAGCCCGGTACGTCAGGCAGCAATCGATTTAAAAACAGCCCTTTACACCACGATTATCACACTACACTTCAACTCGAGCGGTGCTTGCCGCTTCCGGCGGGCCTGATCACTCACCAGCTGCCAAGCTCCAGCGCCCGTCCGGCCCTTAACTGCTCGAGGGCATCATGGGTATCGCGGCGAATGAATTGTGTCAGTATGTGATCCGACCCACCCTGGTCTACCTGAACCGTCACTGCGCCAGCGCCGAAGCCTTGTTGCTGGGCATCGCCGCCAGCCAGTCGGCCCTGGGGTCGGCCTTGCACGACCGTCGTGGGCATGGCCTTTACCGTATCGGCGAACACCGTCACCAGGCGATCTGGGACGACTACCTTGCCCGTGACCCCGACCTGGCCAGCCTGGTCCGCGGCCTGGCCAGCCAGCACGCCTTTCTCGGTGGCCCGCACCTGGAACTCACCGTCAACCTGCGCTATTCCACCGCCATTGCCTGGATGCTCGTCGAAGAGCAGGCCACGCCACTGCCTGCCGCCGATGACCTTCTCGCGCTGGCGCGGATCTGGCGACAGATTTTCAACCCACAAGGTCGCCTGCGCGACTTCACCCACGCCTGGCATACCTGCATAGATCAGAGATTGCCGCAGGCATCTTAAGACGCGTCCTACAACGCACCCGGAAAAAAGGGAATTTTGGTCGGATTGTCCTACAAAACCGCTCTATCTCCTGCGATTGAGGCTATAGCGCGGCGCGTGATTTGTTGGTAGCTTTTCGCCCCGGAGATCCCAAGGAGTTTTCTAATAATGAAAAAAGTAATGCTCAAAACCTCCCTCGGCATTGCCGTTGCTCTTGCTTCCAGCCAACTGCTTGCTGCAGGTTTCGCGCTGAACGAGCAAAGCATCAGCGGCATGGGAACCGGTTTTGCGGGACGTTCGTCTTCTGCCGAAGATGCCAGCACTGTGTATGGCAACCCTGCAGGCATGTCGCGCCTGAAGCGCGAACAGGTCACCGTGGGTGGCGCAGCCGTCATTGCCAAGTCTGATATTTCGGGTCGTGGTAGCAATTTCGGGGGGGAAACCGATGGCGACATGGTCCCGGTCGTGGGCGTGCCCATGGGTTACTACGTCAAGCCGATCGATGATCATTGGAGCGTCGGTTTCGGTGTTTACGTGCCATACGGCCTGATCACCGACTACGGTAGCGATGACGCGGCACGCTACTGGGGCAAGAAGAGCAAGGTCGAGGTTGTCACCTTCCAGCCAACCATCAGCTATGCCTTCAACGACAAGGTGTCGATCGGTTTTGGCCCGACCATCAACCGTATCAAGGGTGAGCTGGGCTCGAACCTGGGCAGCAAGGCGCTGCTGGGCCCCAACGGCCCGGATGGCGAAGTCAAGATCAAGGGCGACGACACCGCGATCGGTTACAACATCGGCGTTCTCGTACAAGCCACAGACCGTACCCGTCTGGGCCTGACCTATCACTCGATGGTCGACTACAAGCTTGAAGGCGATACCCGTGTTTCCTACCCGATTGCGGCCCTCGGCCTGAACGGCAAGTTCGACGCCAGCCTGAAAATCAAGACGCCAGAGTCGGTGGACTTCTCGGTCACCCATGAACTGGATGACCACTGGACCCTGTATGCGGGCAGCACGTGGACTCGCTGGAGCCGCCTGGAGAGCATCGTTGTCAAGAACGAAGCACCGGCGGGCTACCCACTGCAGACCATCACCGAAGAGCAGAACTGGCATGACACCTGGGCACACGCCATTGGTGCTGCCTACAAGGTCAACAAGGAGTGGACCCTGCGTGCAGGCTTCTCCGTCGACCAGTCGCCCACCAACAACCACGATCGCTCGCCGCGCATTCCTACCGGCGACCGTAAAGCGGTCAGCTTTGGTGCCGGCTGGAGCCCGAACGATGACATGACCATCGATGTTGCCTACTCCTACCTGTGGGAAGAGGACACCAAGGTCAACAATCTGCCGAGCTCGCAGACAGAAGGCTTGTTGAAAGGCAGCTACCAGGCCAAGTACGAGAACAGCGCTCACGGTATCGGTGCGTCCCTTACCTACCGCTTCTGATAGCTTCAAGTAAGTCGGGGCCGCTTTGCGGCCCATCGCGACACAAGGCCGCTCCTGCAACGACCGCACAAAACCGATTCTACGGGTTCATGCGGACGCTGCAGGAGCGGCCTTGTGTCGCGATGAGCTGCAAGCAGCCCCAATATCTTTTTCAGGCCTGCACCTGCCAGCTGTCACCCAGGCATTCGCGCAGGTAGTCCATGAACACACGCACTTTTGCAGTCATGGCGAAGCGATCGGCCAGGCACAGGTAGATATCCATCGGTTCGGTCTGGGCATAGGCCTGACCGCTATCGCTGTATTCGAACAACGATACCAGCGCCCCGGCGGCCAGATGCGGCCGGACGATGAACTCGGCCAGGCGGGTGATGCCGCCATCGTGCAGTGCCATCTGGGTCAGGGCATCGATGTCGTCGCTAATCAGGACACTGCCGAACTCTGCCTCGAACCGCAGCCCGTCGCGCATGAACCCCCAACGCAGGAAGCGCCCATCCACCGGGTAGCGGAACACCAGGCAGCGGTGGTCACGCAAGGCCTCGGGCGTGGCCGGCACGCCGGCGCGTTGCAGGTAACCGGGCGAGGCACAGCAAATGAACGGTATACGGGCGATATGCCGGGCCAGCAACTGGTCTTCGAGTTGCGGGGCAATGCGCAGGCTCACGTCCACATCTTCCCGCGCGTGGTTGACCCGGCGATCAGTCGTTACCAACTCTATCGAAAGCAGTGGGTAGCGGGCACTGAACGCGGGTATCAATGGCGCCAGCACGTGGCGACCGAAGGCGGACGTCGATGCAATGCACAGCCGCCCTTGGGGCTCACTGTCGGGGGTGGTGACGGCCTGTTCGGCCAAGGCCAGGTCGCGCTCGATGTGCCTGACGCGTTCGTAGTACTGGGTACCGGCGGGTGTCAGCGCCATACTGCGGGTGGTGCGACTGAGCAGGCGAACCTGCAAGTGGCCCTCCAGGCGTGCCAGGTTCTGGCTGACCGCGGCCGGGCTCAGGCCCAGGTTGCGGGCACCGGCGGCGATGCTGCCGGCTTCGACCACCTTGATGAAACTGCGAATGGCGTTGAGCAGGTCCATGCTGAGCCCCTGGATTCGTAAGAATCTCTTTATAAAGAACTCAATGCGGCTGGTCTACAGCTGCTGCCAGATGCGTTGCTAACCTGCGCCTCTACTTACTTTTCAGGAGTTCGCATGAGCAACCTGTCCCATACACGCAGCCGACGCAAATTGCACCCGGGCGCCACGCCCTACGTTTTTGCCTTCTACATGTCGTCGATCATGGCGCTATTGATGTGTTTCGTGATCACGGCAGCGAATGGGGGGATTAACCCTGAATACCTTGGCAACGTGCTGAAGGCTTACCAGTTGGCGATGCCTGTGGCGTTCGTTTGTGTATTGATGGTCAGGCCGGTGGTTATGCGGTTGGTGGCGATTACTGTGCATGCAAAGTGAAGTAACCTGAAACCCAGACAAGTCCCCGGCTCTTGCTCTTGCTCTTGCTCTTGCTCTTGCTCTTGCTCTTGCTCTTGCTCTTGCTCTTGCTCTTGCTCTTGCTCTTGCTCTTGCTCTTGCTCTTGATCTTGATCTTGATCTTGATCTTGATCTTGATCTTGATCTTGATCTTGATCTTGATCTTGATCTTGATCTTGATCTTGATCTTGATCTTGATCTTGATCT